>CABKMX010000082.1 GCA_902373595.1 uncultured Christensenellaceae bacterium | reverse complement strand
TTAGCAAGGGGTAAGACGCAGTATGAGCGGAAAAGATCCGCTCAAAACCGCGTCTGCCTGACCGCTGCGCGGTCAGGATTTATACATGCGCTTGCGTGCCGCCTCTGCCTTCTTCTTGCGCTTTACGCTGGGCTTCTCGTACGCCTCCCTCTTGCGGAGTTCGCCGATAATGCCGTCTCTGGCGCACTTGCGCTTGAAACGCTTGAGAGCGCTCTCGAGATTCTCGGTCTCGCCTACTCTTACTGTGGACATGTTATCGCCTCCTTCCCGCAATCGGGTTTTATTTTGCTTTCTTATTATAAAGGCGTGCGCGCCTTTTGTCAACTGTACGAACGCGCTTTTTACGCTTTCAACGCGAGTTTTTTCGCGATCGACGCGAGGTCGTAGCCTTGGTCGGGACGGGTGTTGAACACGTTCGCGCCGTCTCCGTTGCGCCGAGGAATGACGTGTACGTGGAAGTGGAACACGCTTTGTTGCCCCGCTTCGCGCGTGCAATTGACGAGGTTCGCGCCGTCAAAGCCGCAATCTTCGACGAAGTGCTTGGCGAGCTTGCGCGCGGTCTCAAAGACGGCGGCAAGGTCGTCTTCGGGGCACGCGATTAAGTCGGCGGTATGCGCCTTGGGCACGACGAGGGTATGTCCCTCAAAGTCGCCCGCGATGTCGAGGAACGCATAGGTCTTGTCGTCCTCATAGATCTTGTACGAAGGGATGTCGCCCTTGATTATCTTGCAAAAAATGCAGTCGTCCATATTTCCTCCTATTCGGCGATGACGCCGTCTTTGTACAACTGTTTGACCGTGACGGACATTTCGCCGTCGTGCCGCCCGGGGATGTACGCCTTGACAAATTCGAGGCTGTGTCCGCTCGTGCAGCCGTCCTCGTATTGCTCGGCGAGCACGTCGAGACGTTTGCCGACGAGGGCGCTCAAAAACTCGCGCTTGCACTTTTCGGCGACCGCGACGGCGCGCGCGACGCGCTCTTCGACGACGTTTGCCGACAGTTGCGGCAGCTTTGCCGCGACCGTACCGCTGCGCGGTGAATAGCCGAAGACGTGCACTTGCGCAAAGCGCATGCTCTCGACAAACGCGAGACTTTGCTCAAAGTCGCTCTCCGTCTCGGTCGGGAAGCCGCAAATGAGGTCGGTCGTGACCGCCGCGCCCGGGAACGCCTCGCGAATGAGCGCGACCTTCGCCGCGTATTGCGCGGAGGTATAGTGGCGGTTCATGCGCTTGAGCACCGCGTCGCCGCCGCTTTGGAGCGACAGGTGGAATTGCGGACAAAACCGTTTGAGCCCTTTGAGCGCGCCGAGCAGCTTTTCGTCGACGACGCCGACCTCGAGCGAACCCAATCTGATGCGGACGTCGACGTCTTTGAGCGCGGCGATGAGTTCGGCAAGCGACGAGCCGATGTTCTTGCCGTACGACGACAGGTCGATGCCCGTCAGCACAATCTCGCGGCTGCGCGCGGCGACCGCCTCGCACTCGGCGACGCAATCGGCAAGGGCGCGCGAGCGGCTGCGGCCGCGCAGGTACGGAATGAGGCAATACGAACAGAAGTTGTCGCAGCCGTCCTGCACCTTGATGTACGCCCTTGTGCGGTCCTCGGCGGGGTCGCTAAGTCCGTCGTATTCGAGCGGAAGCGGCACGACGCGGGTCGCCTTTTCGCAAAAGCGCACCGCTGCCGCCGCCTTGTCGGCGACGCCGCCGATATAGGTCACGCCGCTCTTGCTGCGGAACGCGCTTGCGTCGTGCTGGCTCGCGCAGCCGATCACCGCGACCGTCGCCGAAGGATTTTGGCGCAGACAGCGCGTGACGAATTGGCGCGACTTGCGTTCCGCCTCGCCCGTCACCGCGCAGGTGTTGACGATGTAAGCGTCCGCCGGTTCGAGCGCCGTGACGACCTCGTGCCCCATACGGCGCAGAGCGGTGACGATGCAATCGCACTCATACTTGTTGACTTTGCAACCGAGGTTGCAGACCGCGACCTTCACTTGCCCAACTCTCCTCTTTCGTAATCGACGATTGCCAGCGCGACAAGCCCCGCCGTCTCGCAGCGCAAAATACGCTCGCCCAGCGTGACCGTCTTTGCGCCGGCGGCAATAGCCCTCTCGACTTCGCCGGGGGCGAACCCGCCCTCGCTGCCTATGATGAGCGCGATGTCCTTCGCCTCATGCAGCCCCGGGACGTCGCCCATCCTGCCGTCGCGAGCGTGCTCGTACGGCATGATTGCAAGTTCGGCGTCCGCGATGCGCGACAACACGCCGTCAAAATCGGTGAGCTCGCCGACCTCGCAGCGCACGCATCTGCCGCATTGCTTGCACGCCTCGATCGCGACGCGCTGCATGCGCGCGCGGTTGAATTTTGTCTCTTCGGTATGCTCGGACAGAAACGGCACGATTCGCGCCGCGCCCAGCTCCACGCACTTTTGAACGATGTACGACAGCTTGTCCCCCTTGGGCAAAGCCTGAAAGAGAGTGACGCGATAGGGCAATTCCGCCGCGCCGCGCCGTCTGCCGTCTATTCGCGCGACCGCACTGTCCGCGCCGATCGAAGTCAAAGTGCAATCGAGTTCGCTGCCGTCGCCGGGACAGACGACGATCTTGTAGCCGGGCTTGTGCCTGAGCACCTTGGTCATGTGGACGAACTCGTCGCCGCCTATCGTGACCTCGTCGCCGTACACGTCCGACGCGTCCGCAAAAAATCGCCTTATCTCCATGCCCGTCTCAACTCCATCGCGTGCCATTCGCCGTCGCGCTCCTGCCGCGCGACCTCAAATCCGGCGTTCAAAAACGCGGTCTTTACGCCCTCCAGCCTCGCGGCGATGATGCCGCTGACGATCAGTCTGCCCTGCGGCGCGAGATAGGGCGCGACGCCCTCTGCAAGCCTGATCAGGATGTCGGCGGTGATGTTGGCGAGGACAAGGTCGTACTGTCCGCTCAGCTCCGCCAGCAGATCTGCCTGCTTTACGGTCACGTTGGTCACGCCGTTGATGTCGCAATTGCTCTTTGCGACCGCGACCGCCTTTTCGTCGATGTCGCACGCGTCCACGCTCGACGCGCCCAGCTTGGACGCTGCGACCGCGAGGATGCCGCTGCCCGTGCCGAGGTCGGCGGTGCGCGCGCCCTCGATAGGCCCGTCCTGCATCAATTTGAGACACAGCCGCGTCGTCTCGTGCTCGCCGGTGCCGAACGCCATGCCGGGATCCATCTTGACGACCTTGACGCCCTCTTTGGGGGTATAGTCTATCCAACCCGGGACGACGGCGACGCCGCCGCACTCAATCGGGCTGTAAAACTTGCGCCAGACAACGTTCCAATCCTCGTCGCCGACGACGCGTCGGGACGTCTCGAGCGAACCGGTCTCGAACGCGCAATCGCGTTTGAGATCGTCCAATCTCTCGCCGAGCTCCCTCTCGACCTCGTCCGCGCTCTCTTCGGGGAAATAGCCGAGCACGCGCACGACCTCGCTTGCGGCGAGCACGCTCTCGTCGACATAGTCCCAAACGACGTCGCTCTTGCACAATTGCAAAAAGTCGTTTTTGTCATAGATACCCACGCCTTCGCTGCCGAGGTCGGACAATATGTCCGCGACGAGCTCGCTCGCGGCGGTGGTCGTAAAAACGGTGATCTCTCTGTAATCCATGGCTCTATTATATTGCATCGGCGCACATTTTGCAACAATTGCGCGCCCGAGGGCGCGAAAAAGGGGCGACTTTCGCCGCTCCTTTTTCAAAATCTCGAATATGTTTCGGGTTATCGCGTCATTCAGCCTTGGGCTCGTCGCCGCTCGGCTTCTCCTCTTTCGCCGCCTGCGCCTCGTCTTTCGCCGCCTGCGCCTCGTCTTTCGCCGCGCCGCGCATCTCGCCGGGCACGAATTTGAGCGCGCCGTCCTCGCCGACGTCGACGGTCACGTTTTGGCCGATTGCGACCTTGTTCTCCAAGATCAATTCGCTCAATTCGTCCTCGATGTATTTCTGGACGGCTCTCCTCAACGGACGTGCGCCGTACTCGACGTTGGTGCCGTGCTCGACGATGTAATTCTTCGCCGCGTCGGTCACCGCAAGCCCGATGTCGCGCTCCTCAAGCCTCTTTGCAAGCCCGTCGACCATCATCGTGACAATGGAATTCATGTCCTCTTTGCGCAGCGGACGGAAGATTATCACGTCGTCGATACGGTTGATGAACTCGGGGCGCATCGCCTTTTTGAGCGCCTCCATCTGCCTCTCCTTCATGTTGTCGTAATCGGTCTCGGCGTCGCTCGAACCGAAGCCCAGCTTTGCCTTTGCCTTGATCTCGTTCGCGCCGATGTTGGACGTCATGATGACGATGGTGTTCTTGAAGTTGACCGTTCTGCCGTGCGAATCGGTCAATCTGCCGTCGTCGAGGATTTGGAGCAGGATGTTGAACACGTCGGGGTGAGCCTTTTCGATCTCGTCGAACAGCACGACGGAATAGGGCTTGCGGCGCACCTTTTCGGTCAATTGTCCGCCCTCGTCGTAACCGACGTAACCGGGCGCGGAACCTATCAATTTGGACACGCTGATCTTGTCCATGTACTCGGACATATCCATACGTATCAACATGTTTTCATCGCCGAACATCGCCTCGGCGAGCGCCTTGGAAAGCTCCGTCTTGCCGACGCCCGTGGGCCCGAGGAAGATGAACGAACCGATCGGACGCTTGGAGTCCTGCACGCCGGCTCTCGCCCTTCTGACCGCCTTGGCGACCGCGGACACCGCCTCGTCCTGTCCGACGACGCGCTTGTGCAGCGTCTCTTCGAGGTGAAGCAGCCTTTGCGCCTCGCTCTCGGTCAATTTGACGACGGGAATCTTTGTCCATGCGGACACGACCGCCGCGATGTCGTCCACGCCCACTTCGAGCTTTGTGTCGGAGTGCTTTTGGTGCCACGCCTTCTTTTGCTCGTCGATGCGTCTTTGAAGCTCTGCCGCCTTGACCTTTGCCTCTTGGGCCTCTTCGTAAAGCTCGTGCTTTGCAAAGCTCACCTGCTCCACTTTGAGGCGGTTGACCTCGTCCTCCATCTTCTTGACGTCGTCGGGCAGCACGAAGTTGCTGATCCTCTTCTTGGACGCCGCCTCGTCGATGAGGTCGATTGCCTTGTCGGGCAAGAACCTATCGCTGATGTACCTGTCGGACATCTTCGCCGCCGCCTCAATAGCCTCGTCGGTGATCGTCACATGGTGATGCTCTTCATAC
>CABKMX010000081.1 GCA_902373595.1 uncultured Christensenellaceae bacterium | reverse complement strand
TTGATATCGCTTTTATCGTAACCGTTTTTGCCTCAAAAATCAAGCGATTTCCCCGCCAAAAGCGCACAAATCCGACCGTATCCCCGGCGGCGAAGCCCTTTTCGACCCTCTCGACGGGCACAAATTCCCAGCCAAGCTCCGCCATTTCGCCCTTTTCGGTCGGCAGAACTACGTCCTCGGCAAGGCGCAGCTGTATGCGTTCGCCGCCGTATTCGTAGTCAAACAGCGGCACATCCGACCTGCCGACGAGCGTCGGCTCGTAGTGCTCGAAGCCGTATTCGAGCAGATCCGCAGCCTTTTGCCACATGTCGCCGCGGTTGAGCACGACGCAGATGAGCTGCATCCCGCCCCTCTTCGCTCCGCCTACGAAACACTTGCCCGACGCGGTGGTATAGCCCGTCTTTACGCCGTTCGCGCCGTCAAAGGTCGAGAGCAGTTTGTTCTTGTTGTAAAAGACATGAGTCTCACTCTCGCGCGGATCTTCGCTCCTGTACGACTTGGAGGCGACAATCTGTGCAAACAGCGGCTCTCGATACGCCTCGCGAGTTATCATCGCCAAATCGTATGCCGACGTGTAGTGCCCTTCCGCATGCAAGCCGTGCGGATTGCAAAAATGTGTGTTGACAAGTCCAAGCCTTTCCGCCTCGGCGTTCATCGCCTCGACGAACTTTTCTTCACTGCCGCACGCGGCGACGGCAAGCGCGTGAGCGGCGTCGTTGCCCGACCGAAGCATGAGTCCGTAAAGCAATGTTCGGACGGAGATGTTCTCGCCCTCCTTGAGATAGATGGACGACCCCTCGATGCCGACGCTCTCCCTCTTGACCGTCACAATGTCGGACGGGTCGAGTTTTCGGATCGCGACGAGCGCGGTCATCACCTTGGTCGTGCTCGCCTCTTCGAGCCTCATGTCCTTGTTGTCGCCGTCCAAAACCATGCCCGAAGCCGCGTCGACGAGCACGAAAGCCGAACCGCTCTGCGCGCTTACGTCGAAAGCCGCAAACAGACTTATTACGGCTAAAACAAGGCAAATTATTATCAAAATCGCACTAATTGAGAACAATTTATTACCTATGGTCATCGCTTGAGCACCCCCGCGGCAACGCTCAAAAGCTTTTCGAACAGCTCTTTTCTCTCCTCTTTGTCCATCTTGAACACGCCCGGTTCCTCGCCCGGACTGCAACACAAAAAGCCTATCGGAGTGATCGTCACACCGCCTCCTCCGCCGCCTGCGAACTGTATCGGCATCGGCGTCCTCTGTCCCTGCGTATAGTCTCCTCCGCCCGTTGCGAAGCCTATCGAGATCTTGCTCATCGGGATCAACACCGACCCGTCGGACAGATGTATAGGCGCGCCTATCGCGTTGTCCACCGCCCCTGCGCTTTTCAGGCTCTCCATGGTCGCGCATATCATTGCGTTGAGATCTTCTTTCATATTTCACCTCGGCGATAGTGTGCGCCGCGGCGCGTTCGTTATTCGTATTGCGTTTCCTTTGCTCTTTTGCGCATACTATCCGCATGACGGTATTAGCGCTATCCATCTCTTTCCTCTCTGTCGCGCTGATCGGTTGCGCGCTGCTGGGAGCGAGGGTGCGGCTCAACTTCATCTTTGACACCCAAAACGCCGCGCTCTGCGTCGACGTCTTTACGCCGGGGATCCACTCTGTCAAGGCGAGGCTCTTTACGGTCTCGGACGGAGTCTGTCTCAAATTGGGCAAGGGCGATCCGATTCGGCTGCCCGCCCCGAAAGACGGCAGCGAGACTTCGCACGCTCCAAAGGAGCGCCGGTCTCTTCGTCCCGTTCTTGCCGCGCTTGCCTCATGGAATTTGTGTTGCGACCGATTGACCGTGAGGCTCGCGATCCCTCTCGGCGACCATCCCGAGACGGAGATCAAACTTCTTACCGCAAACTTCGCGATGTCTGCGGCGATCGCGATCCTGTCCCCTCGCAAGTGCGATTGCGACCTACGCGTCGCCGATGTGGGACATGCGACGTTTTACGGCTCGATCACCCTCTCTTTCGCGAACGCTCTCGACTGCGCGCTTCGCTGCGTATCCTCCGCAAAGGCGGCAAAGCGCAATACCGGCGCGAACGACGGATAGTTCGCGCCTGCTCCGTCGTGCGTTTACGACCCTTTTGCCGATATCTCCGCCTTTTTCAAAACCGATATTGACATATCCGCCCGCCCGTTGTATAATTGAATCAAGGCGTATGTCGCCTTGACGGGAGGACAATTATGGATATTGACAGCTACTTCGCCGAATACGGCTCCAAAGAACGCTCACAGCTCGTGCCCGAGGCATATGCTCGATTCCGCGACTATGACAACGCGCTGTTCGACTTCGCCGAAAGGCAAGGAATGCCCGAGCAAATCTATCTCGACCTTTCCGCGCTTCTGCCGGCAATCATCGCCGCTGAGGACGGACACTATTACGAGACCGAGAGCGACATTTGGTCGTACGTCTTTGAACCGACGCAGGCGGCGCGCGTCAAGTCCAATGCTGAAAAGCTGGTCAAAGAAAAGTCCATCGAGGACGCGGTAAAACGTCAAAAGACGTTGCTCGAAAGCCTGCCCGACAGCACAAAACGCGACGCGCTTGTCTTCTCCGTATGCTACATACTATGTTTCAGCTCTGTCTCGGACGTCAACCGCAAATTGATCAAAAAGTTGTTCTTTGCCGAATAATAATGCACTGTATTCGGCAAAAACGGTCTTGACAAATTCTCAACATGTAAGCGATACCTTTTTAACACCCCTATAAAATTATATCGGGTCGATATCGCCCAAGGCAGGCTGTACCTGCCTTTTTTGCAAAAAAATACGGCTCATGCGCCGTACTTTTTCTGTTCAATCTTCGTCGTCCGAAAATTCGTCTCCGTCTTCGTCCGCAATCTCGTCCCCGTCGGAGTCGGCTGCCACCTCTTCAACGCCGTCCGGAAGTTCGTCTTCGTCGTCCGGAAGTTCGTCCCCGGCTTCGTCTGCGGCAACCTCTTCCGCTCCGTCCGGAAGCTCGTCGCCCAAATCGGGAAACTCGTCAAAGTCGTCATCGTCGTCGCCTTCGATAATCTCGACCTTTTCGCCCTCGAGGAAATCGGGCAGCTCGTTGGTGTCCATCTGTTTGTCGAGCTGCTTGGAAATCAGCCTGTCCTGCGTGCGCTTGTCGTACTCCGCCTTGCCGTCCTCGCCCACTTCGCGGTAGAGTCCTTCGGAAATGGTGTTGTATCCTCCCGACTCGACCAGCCGCGCCATGACGTTGGCGTAGTCGGGCAATTCGTCAATGCTGTGCAAGCCGAACTTTTTGAGGAAGTTGTCCGTCGTGCGGTAGAGCGTCGGACGACCGGGAGCGTTCTTTTTGCCGCAATCCTCAATCAGCTCAAAGCGCAGCAGCGTCGAGATCGCATAGTCGGAACTGACGCCGCCCCTGATCTCTTCAATCTCGCCGCGAGTGGTCGGCTGTTTGTAGGCTATGACCGCCAGCACCTCGAGCAGCGTGCGCGAAAGCTCCCTCTCCTTGATCGGTCTCAGTGCGCCTGCGACGGCGTCGCCGTATGCCGGATTGGTCGCGAACTGCACCTTGTCTTCGATGTGCAAAAGCACTATCCCGCGCGGATCGCGGTAGGTCTGATCGAGCGCCTTGATCGCGTCATTGATGTCCTTTTTGGTCACCTCGGGCGGCAGGCTGTCGTACAGCTCGCTGCGCTTGATCGGCACCCCCGAGGCGAATATCAACGCCTCTACGGTATGTAATATCTCACTCTTCGTCATATTTGTCCTCCGTCTTGGTCAGCTCTTCGAGGTTGTATTCTTTGCCCTCCTGATCCTCGCTGAGCTCGATGTATATGTTCGCCTCGGCGGTCTCCTGCGTCGCCTTGACGAACTGCTTCTTCATCAATTCGAGCAACGCCTGGAAGGTCGCAATCACTTCCGAACGGCTCGCGTCCTCCTCGAACAGGTCGCAGAAGTTGACCTTCTTCTTTTCCATGACCACCCTCGAAATCAACGCAATCTTTTCGGCGACCGTATATCTGTCCCTGCGAATCTTTTTGGTGCTCAACTCTTTGTCGCGCTGCGAAATCCTGAGCAATATCTTGCCGTAAGCGTCGACGAGCTTGCCTATGTCAAAGCTCTTGACGACGATCTCGGCGTCGTCCTCGGTGTATTGCGGCTGGGGGTAAAATTGGTTGAGCACCTCGCTCTTGCGCAGCTCGTCCGCCTCTTCTTTGAACATTTGGAACAGCAGCAATTGACGGC
Source organism: uncultured Christensenellaceae bacterium (assembly GCA_902373595.1). Classification (GTDB taxonomy): domain Bacteria; phylum Bacillota; class Clostridia; order Christensenellales; family UBA3700; genus Ornithoclostridium; species Ornithoclostridium faecigallinarum. Next base: position 966 of record CABKMX010000081.1, on the reverse strand, counting down.
GAAGTTCCTCTTCGGGATCGTAGCCGAGGTCGCTGAAATCCTCTTCCTCCGCGTCAAGCTGAGGCAAAAGGCTCTTAGCCTTGATGTCGAGCAAGGTCGCCGCCATTACCAAAAAGTCGCTGGCGACGTCCATGTCCACCGTGCCTATTTGATCCATATAGGCGAGATACTGCCCCGTGACCTCCGAAAGACGGCAGGTCGCGATGTCGAGCTTGCTCTCCTTGATCAATGTGTACAAGAGGTCGAGCGGACCTTCAAAATCGGTCAGCTTGAGCTTGATGACCTCGCTTGCGTGATAATCGAAAAAGTTTGCCATGTAGTCGGTTTATACCCCCAATATCAGTGAAAACAGTTTTAGCATCGCGTCTCTGACCGCGTTCATGTACAGCCCGAGGATGTCGAGATAGGGGCTGAACCTGCCGAGCACGTTGCCCAAGATCAGCAGCCCGAGCAGCAACAGCTGTCCGTAACGATAGTTGAACTCGACGTATTTGTTGTACGGCTTGGCGAGCGTCTCGACGACGCGGAAGCCGTCAAGCGGAAAGATCGGGATGAGGTTGAACGCCATCAACGTCAGGTTGACCGTAGCCGAATAGCTGAGCAACATCACGAAGAATTGCGTGAAATAGTAGCCCGCGTTCTTTGACTCGAAGACGATCGTGTCGCCGACAATCGCCGCCAGGATCGCGAGGAACGCCGTCGCGAGGAACGCCTGCAAAAAATTGCAGATCACCCCGGCGAGCGAGACCGTGATCATTCCCTTTTTGTAGTCGCGGAAGTTGCGGCTGTCGATCGGAACGGGCTTCGCCCAACCGAAACCTATCACCGCAAGCATCAAAAAGCCTATCAGATCAAAGTGTTTGACGGGGTTGAGGGTCAACCTGCCCGCCGCCTTCGCGGTGTAGTCGCCGTTCCAATACGCGACGAGCCCGTGCGCAAGTTCATGCAACACGATCGCGCCGCAGA
>CABKMX010000080.1 GCA_902373595.1 uncultured Christensenellaceae bacterium | reverse complement strand
GAGGAGTTCGGCGCAAAGGTCGCGGCGTGCATAGAGGAGCAGACCGCTAAGCTGCCGCGCCGCGCGATCGTCGAAAAATCGCTTGAGACCAACGGCGCGGTCGTCGTATGCAAGGATCTGGACGAGGCGGCGGAGGTCGCAAACATGGTCGCGCCCGAGCACCTCGAAGTGTGCACGCGCAACGCGCGCGAGCTCGCCGCAAAGCTGTACAACGCAGGCGCGTTGTTTGTCGGCAATTGGTCGCCCGAGCCTCTCGGCGACTACTTTGCCGGTCCGTCGCATGTGCTGCCGACCAGCGGCAGTGCGCGGTTCAGCTCCGTGCTCAGCGTGGACACGTTCATGAAAAAGACAAGCTACATCGAGTATTCGGGCGAGGATCTTCTCGCCGCGGCGGACGACATCACCGCCCTTGCCGACAGCGAGGGCTTCGGCGCGCACGCCAATTCGATCAGGATAAGGAGAGAGAAATGAAACAGCAAAAGAGACAGGCGGAGATAGTCCGCGACACAAAGGAGACCCACATCAAACTTGCCGTCGATTTCGACGGCGGCGCGGTCGCGGTCGACAGCGGCATAGGCTTTTTCGACCACATGCTCGAATTGCTCGGCTATCACTCGGGCTTCGGGCTCGAGGTGAGCTGCGAGGGCGACACCCGCGTGGACGGGCATCACTCGGTCGAGGACGTCGGCATCGCGCTCGGCAAGGCTTTCGCGCAGGCGGTCGGCGACAAGAGAGGTATCGCGCGCTACGCGACCGTGACCATCCCTATGGACGAATCGCTTGCTACGGTCAGCGTCGATTTCAGCGGCAGACCGTTCCTCGTGTTCAACGCCGACTTCACCGCCGCGAAAGTGGGGGAATTCGATTTGGAATTGGTCGAGGAATTCTTCCGCGCTGTTGCGACGTACGGTGGCATAACGCTGCACGTCAACCTGCACTACGGATCTAATAACCACCATAAGGCGGAGGCGATCTTCAAGGCGTTCGCAAGGGCGATATCTGCCGCCGTCAAGATCGTTTCGGACGAGATTCCCTCGTCCAAAGGCGTGCTCGAATGATCGCGATCGTCGATTACGGAATGGGCAATCTGCGCAGCGTGCAGAAGGCGTTCGAGTATCTCGGCATCGACGCGAGGATAGGCTCGGACAGGGCGCTGCTCGCGGACGCGTCGCACATCGTGCTGCCCGGCGTGGGCGCCTTTGCGGACGCGGCGGCTGCGCTGCGGCGCGCCGGACTCGACGAGGAGCTCAAAAGACAGATCGCCTCGGGCAAGCCATTCCTCGGGATATGCCTCGGCATGCAGCTGCTCTTCGACCGCAGTTTCGAGGACGGCGAGCACGAGGGGCTTTCGCTCATTCCCGGCGAGGCGGTGCGCTTTGACGTCAAAGATCTCAAGGTTCCGCATATAGGTTGGAACACCGTCAGGGTCGTCAAGGAGACGCCACTGTTCAAGGGTGCGGAAGATCTTTGCTTCTATTTCGTCCACAGCTATCACGCGGCTTCGGTCGCGCCCGACTGCGTGGAGACGGTCTGCGAGTACGGCTGCGAATTTGTCTCGTCCGTCAACCGCGGCAACGTGTTCGGCGTGCAGTTTCATCCCGAAAAAAGCGGTGAGGCGGGACTTGAATTGTTGAAAAATTTCGGAGGCATGGCATGATACTTTTCCCCGCGGTGGACATATTGGACGGGCGTTCGGTGCGGCTTTTGCACGGCAAACGCGACGCGGTCACCGACTATGGCGATCCCGTCGACAGGGCGGTGCGCTGGGCTGAGGCGGGCGCGAAGTTTTTGCATGTCGTCGACCTCAACGGCGCGTTCGGGGACGGAGACAACGCCGCGACGATCGCGCGTATCGTCCGCGAGACATCGCTTCCGGTACAGGTGGGCGGCGGCATAAAGAGCGTGGACCGCGCGGCGTACTACATCGAAGAGGCAGGCGCGGAGAGGGTGATCGTCGGGTCGGCGATTGCGCTCGATCCGGACGCCGCGGACAAGATGTGCGCGCGCTTCGGGCGCAAGATAGTCGCAGGCATTGACGTCAAGGACGGCTTTGTCGCCGTCAAGGGCTGGGTGGAAAAGTCGACGATGACCGCTTTGCAGGCGGCACTCGCGATGAAGGAGCGCGGCACGGACACCGTCGTATACACCGACATCAGCCGCGACGGCGATCTCAGCGGAGTCAACGCCCAAGCGACAGCAAAACTCGGCAAGGACAGCGGCATGAACATCATCGCCAGCGGCGGCGTCGGGGGAATGGAAGACCTCGCGCGGCTGCATTCGCTCGGCGTGTACGGCGCGATCTTGGGCAGAGCGATATATGTCGGCGCGATCGACCTTCGCGAGGCGGTCTCGCTGTACGGGGAGGGAGTCTGATGCTTGCAAAGAGGATCATTCCCTGTCTCGATATTCGCGACGGACGCGTCGTCAAGGGCGTCAATTTCGTCAATCTCATCGACGCCGGCGACCCTGTCGAGGCGGCGAGGGCGTACAACGCGATGCGAGCGGACGAGATAGTCTTTCTCGACATCACCGCGACGCACGAGGGGCGAAACACGATGTACGACGTCATCGCTCGCGCGGCGGAGCAGGTTTTCATACCTCTGACGGTGGGCGGCGGCATAAGTTCGGTCGAACACTTCCGCAAATTGCTGTCGCTCGGCGCGGACAAGATCAGCGTCAATTCGGCGGCGTTCCGCCGTCCCGAGCTGATCACCGAGGCGGCGCTCAAATTCGGTTCGCAATGCGTGGTCGTCGCGATCGACGCCAAGCGCAACGAAAAGGGTTCGTTCAACGTCTTTCTCAACGGCGGACGCATCGATACCGGCGCGGACGCGATAGAGTGGGCGCAAAGGGCTGTCGCGCTGGGCGCGGGCGAGATCTTGCTGACCAGCATGGACTGCGACGGCACAAAGGGGGGCTACGACCTCGAATTGACGAGGCGCGTGTCCGAGGCTGTCGGCGTGCCCGTGATCGCGAGCGGCGGCGCAGGCAGTAAGGAGCATTTCAAGACGGTATTGACCGAGGGCAGGGCGGACGCGGCGCTTGCGGCGTCGCTGTTCCATTTCGGCGAACTCGGCATCGCCGAACTCAAAGATTACTTGGCAAAAGAGGGCGTCGTCGTTCGTCGATGACGCAAGGAGATACGGACATCATGGACATCAAAGATTTCAAATTCGACGACAAAGGGCTCCTATGCGCGATCGCTCAGGACGTGAAGACGGGCGAGGTTTTGATGCAGGCGTATATGAACGCCGAGGCGTTGCAGGCGACTTTGGACAGCGGCTACGCGACCTATTTCAGCCGTTCGCGCGGCTGCCTTTGGAAAAAGGGAGAGACGAGCGGGCACCTTCAAAAGGTCGTGCGCATAGACTACGACTGCGACGCGGACTGCGTACTCATGCAGGTAGAGCAGACGGGCGCGGCGTGCCATACCGGCAATCGCAGCTGCTTCTACCGCAATTTGAAGACCTTTGCGCACGTTCCCGACTATAAGGCGATCTTCGCCGAGATGGCGGCTATTGACGACCGCAAGGCGTGCCCCGCGGAAGGGTCATACACCAACTATCTTTTGGACAGAGGCACCGAAAAGATTTGCAAAAAGGTGGGCGAAGAGGCGACCGAGACGGTCATCGCCGCCTGCATGGACAAGCGCGGCGAGATGGTCGGCGAGCTGTGCGATCTGCTCTATCACTGCCTTGTGCTAATGGCGGACAAGGATGTGACTTTGAGCGACATTTTCGCCGAGCTCGAAAGGCGCAGAGGCAAGGCGGCGAACCCCAAATACGGCAAGGGCAACATCGCCACAAACACCGATATGATCAAGAACAACAAGTGATTTAACGCACACGGGCATGAAAAAGCCTCCCCGGCGAAGGGGAGGCTTTTTTGCGCTGTATGTTCAAATGCGGTCGATGCGGAGCACATTCATTGCGTCGCGGCTCTCGCCGGTCGAGGTCGCCAGCGTGACCACGGTGTCGCCGGTCTTGATCATATTGAAATAGGTCGCAACCTTCGCGGCGTGAGAGAACACCTTGCCCATCTCCGCCTGCTCTGCGCCGTGCAGAGGATAGACGCCCCAGCTGAGCGCGAGCTGATAGTACGCCTTGTCCGTCGTCGTCACCGCGATGATCGGGCAGGCGGGGCGGAAGCGGCTGACCAGCTTTGCGGTGCGGCCGCTGCGCGTCGCGACGACGATCGCGTTGCAGTCGAGATCGTACGACGCCTTGACGGCGGACGCCGAAAGCGCGTCCGAGATAGACTTGACGTCAAAGTCGCCGTACATATTGAAGCGTTTGCGGTAGTGGATGGATTTTTCGGTGTACTCGGCGATGTCGGACATGACCTTGATCGCCTGGACGGGATAAAGCCCTGCGGCGGTCTCTCCCGACAGCATGATCGCGCCTGTTCCGTCGTAGACGGCGTTGGCGACGTCCGATGTCTCGGCGCGGGTGGGGCGCGGCTTGGAGATCATGCTCTCCAACATCTCTGTCGCGGTGATGACGCGTTTGCCCGCGGCGCGCGCGTGCTTGATCAACGATTTTTGGATCGCCGGAAGTTCGATGAAAGGCACCTCGACGCCGAGGTCGCCGCGTGCTACCATGATGCCGTCCGCGAGCGAGAGGATGTCGTCGATGTTCTCGACGCCCTTGCGCGATTCTATCTTTGCGATGACCTCGATGTTCTCGCCGCCGTTCGCAAAGAGGAAGTCTTTGAGCACGCGGATGTCGTTCGCCGGCGAGACGAACGGCGCGGCGATGAAGTCGACGTCTTGCTCGATGCCGAACAGCAAGTCCTCTCTGTCCTTGTCGCTGAGGTAGGGCAGGTTGAGTTCGGCGCCGGGAACATTGATGCTCTTGTGGTTGCTCAATGTGCCGCCGATGACGACTTGCAGCTTGACGACCTTGTTCTCGATCGACTTGACCTGCATGCGGATGAGCCCGTCGTTGATGAGCAAAAAGTCGCCGGGGCGCAGCATCTTGTAAAAGTCGCGGCAGGACACGCTCGCTCTGTGAGCGTCGCCGACGATCTTTTCGTTGACGATCTCGAACTCGTCGCCCGTTGCGACGTCGGCGGAGCCGTTCTCAAACGTCCCCAGACGTATCTCGGGACCGCGCGTGTCCAGCATCAACGCGACCGGCGCTGACAGATCGCGGCGGATCTCTTTGATCAATGCGATGCGCGCCGCATGTTCTTCGTGCGTCGCATGACTCATATTGATACGGGCGACGTTCATGCCCGCCTTGACC
>CABKMX010000079.1 GCA_902373595.1 uncultured Christensenellaceae bacterium | reverse complement strand
GCTCGGCGACGTCAAAAAACAGATTGCGAAAAAGAAATACGGCAAGGCGGTGGCGCTGCTCCGCAAGATGCTCCAAAAGTGCCCTCCGGAATTTCGCGTGACCTTGATGTTGATGATTGCCAAATGTCTCTTTGACGGCGGCGACTACGAAGGCTGTACGGCGGAGTGCCGCGAGGTGCTCGAGCTCGTTCCCGGGCATACGCGTGCGCGCTGTCTGATGTGCCGAAGCGCCCATTTCCGTGGCGACGACGAGGCGGCGGCGGAATATGCGCGCGCCCTTGCGGACGACGGGGGCATCGAGGACAACGACGACATTTACGACATCGCCGAACTGCTCATAGAACTCAAATTCTATGAGCTTATGCTCACATACGCCGAAAGATTGCGCGAATTGGACGATGAGGACTATCTGTTCGTCAAGATATACGCGCTTGCGCTGCATCTCAACGGCAGACGCGATGAGGCTCGCAAGATGATTGCGCGCCAGGCGGCGATGTTCGGGCGGGCGGACGACGCGCGCTTTTTGCTGCACTATATGCGCCACTATCCCGACGCGGAGATCTATCCCGAACTCGAATCGTTCTATCCCGACGAGATGGACCGAGAGATGAATGTCGGGCTTTCCGCGTGCAGGGCGGCGGCGGAAAAGACGGACGATGACGGCGACATCGCTCGCTTTGTCGAGATATTGGACGAAAACGAGCTTGCGCTCGACTATATCGCGCGCTACGGCGCGACGACCGACGACGGCAATTGGGACTACCTGGCGGTCTGCGAAGAGATTGCCGCAAACAGCGACAAGCTGCCGCCGAGGCTCGTCTCCGTGCTCGAGGACAGGCTTCTCGACGAGGATTTGTCGTCCGATATTCGCGAATTGACAATGCATGCGCTGATGAGCGATCCTACGCGCAACTTCATCTACTATGTCGCCGGCGCACGGCTCTATCGCATGGATGTCTCCGTGCCCGACGAGCTGCTCGATTTGCCCGAGAAGTATGCGGCGCTCATGGACGCCTTCAACCTCATCAAGTGCAAGCTGGCGATCAAGGGCAGGCATGAGCCGCGCAAGCTGGACGACGCCGCGCGCTATCTCGCCAAAGCGGTGAAAAAGTACAAGGTTGCCGACAAGATATCCGCTCCCATCGTCTATGTCAAGATGTTCAAGTTCTTTTGCGACAACTACGATTTCGACAACGGAGACGAGCTTGCGAAGGCGTGCTGCGCGGTCGACAAGATTGACGCCGAAGTCGACATCGACGATTTGTATTATTATTGAACGCGCACACAATAGGAGGCGATATGGTCACATTCGACGATGTACAAAACAATCCCGAGATTCAAGCTCTGATCCGCGAGGCGGGGCATGTGCTCAGCGTGATGAATTACACCGAGCACGGCTTGAGGCATGTCAGCTATGTCGCGCGCACCGCGCATATGATATTGAACAAGCTCGGCTATGACGAAAAGATGTGCGAACTCGCCAAGATAGCCGGCTATATCCACGACGTCGGCAACATGATCAACCGCAAGAACCACGGCATCACCGCGGCTACGCTGTGCTATCCGATATTGCGCGATATGGGCATGGACTTGGACGACGTGTGTGAAATTTGCGCGGCAATCGGCAATCACGAAGAGGAGATCGGCTGGGTCATCAATCCCATCGCCGCGGCTTTGATCATCGCCGACAAGTCGGACGCCCACCGCACGCGCGTCAAGAGGATATCGCAGCATTTTGACGACATCCACGACATAGTCAACTATTCCATACGCAAAAACATAGTCCTCGTCGACAGCGAGCACAAGATTATCAGCATCAAGTTCTATATGGACAACTCGTCGTCGGTGATGGACTATCTCAGCCTCTTTTTGCCGCGCATGATGATGTGCGAGAGGGCGGCGCGCTTTTTGGGATGCGCGTTCAGACTGTATATCAACGACATAATCATCAACACCGTGCGGCAGATGTCCCCCAATCAGATTGACAAGGCGGGAGAGGAATGACGTCAAAAGAGATGTGAACGTCTGCGGCGAAATGCCGCCGGAGAGCTTGCGATGCCGTCTGTGACGGCGTTGCGGAAAATATGAAATGATGCGCCGAGAACGGACGCGAATGTTGTCGGCGCAGGCGCAAAAACGGCGCAAAAAACAATCGAAGAGGAGAACAAATGAAGAGAGAATACGTCATCGATCCTTGTACCGCGACAACCTTCTTTGTCAAGAGGGGCGGCAACGTAATCGTCGAGGATATGAACGGCGGTCAGGTCGCCGACTTTTTCGCCGAGGCGGCGGACAACGGCGACGAGTTTTTGTCGACGGCGGTGACAATCGATGTCAACCATTCGATCAAGCTCAAAAAGGGCGACGTCGTCTATTCCGACCGCTATCGCCCCATGTTCACGCTGGTGGCGGACGACGTCGGCGCGCACGATATTCTGCATCCCTGCTGCCGCAGAGAGATGTATGACTTTTTCTACAATGACGGCGCAGGGCATCCGACATGCCTTGACAACATCAATCACGCGATGAAAAAGCGTCATCCCGAGATCAGACCGGTCAATCTGTTCATGAACACCGAAATCGCCGCGGACGGCTCGGTCAAAGTGCTTGCACCCAAGTCGCTGCCGGGCGACCGCGTCGTACTACGCGCGGAAATCGACGCATTCGTAGGTATATCGGCATGCAGCGTGCACGAGAGTGCATGCAATGACGGAGAATGTTCGGCAATCAAGGTCTACGTCGAAGACTGAACGATAAGAGGACGAAAATTTGACAAGCAGCAAACACCGCCGAGCGCGGTGTTTTTTGCGCCCGAAGGAAGACGATTGAGAACCGAACGAGGCGCGGCAAAATGCGGCGGACAAACGGGCGGCGCGCACAGGTCAAAAGGGCGGACAAGCTGCAAATTCGGTCAAATCCGCCAGCCAATGCGAACGCGCAAGCGGCCGCGTTAAAGAGCGCTTGCCGAAAACGTCGGACGAAAAGAATCGCGCAACGGCAGCCAAATACTTTGCCGCGGCGCGCTTGTATGGTATAATTGAGCCATGTACATAGACAATGCGAGAAAACCCAAGGGCGTTTTGGGACGGATAATGCTGACCAGGATGAATCGAGGCACGCACGCAAGGCTTGCGGAGTGGGCGTTGACGCTGTTCGAGCAAGAGCAAAAGACGCTCGACATAGGCTGCGGCGGCGGCGCAAACATCGCGCGCATGCTCAAACGAGGAGGCGAGGTGTACGGGCTTGACTATTCGCCCGTAAGCGTGAGCAAGAGCGCGCGGCACAACCGCAAGGCGGTCATGTCGGGACGGTGCAAGGTGGTGTGCGGCGACGTCACCGCTATGCCCTTCGAGGACGGCACGTTCGATATGGCGACCGCGTTCGAGACCGTATATTTTTGGCAGCCCATCGAGGTTGCGTTCGCCGAGGTGAACCGCGTACTCAAAGAGGGCGGAAAGTTCGGCGTGTTCAACGACGCGGACGGCAGCGGCGAGCCGAGCGAAAACGCCAAAAAGCTCAACTTGAGAATCTATACCCCCGACGAGCTGACGGCGCTGTTTGAGAGCGTGGGATTCGGAAATATAGCCGTTCATCGCTTCGGCAAGTTTGTCGCAGTAATCGGAGAAAAACCGATGAATTTGCTACGTAGTATCGAATATTAACGGATAGTATCAAGTATTTTCAATGACAAACGGAATACAAAAGAGATCGCCGAGCAAGTGGCTTCGGCGATATTTTTTGTCTGTGCTTAATCGATAAGGACAGAAATTTTAGCGAGCACGCGCGCATTTTCTTGCAAAATCTTTTACGTTGTAATAAAATATACGCATAATCTTTTTGCATGAGGCAAAACACATATGATAGTCATTTTGAAACCAAACACCCCCAAGAGCGAGATCGACGCGCTGATTGACAAGATCACCGGGTTCGGAGTTCAGGTCAGTCCGGTCATCGGTACGGAATTGAGTATTCTCGGTCTTGTCGGCGACACAAGCAAGATAGATCCGACGCAGATCGAAGCCAATCGCAACGTGGACAAGGTGCTCCACGTCGCCGAGCCGTTCAAGAAGGCAAATAAGATGTTCCACCCCATGCCGACCGTCGTCGATGTGGGCGGAGTCAAGGTCGGAGGCAAGCAGCTTGCAATCATTGCCGGACCGTGCTCGGTCGAGACAGAGGCGCAGATTGTCGGCGTCGCCAAGGACGTCAAGGCGGCAGGCGCGAACATGCTTCGCGGCGGTGCGTTCAAGCCGCGCACGTCCCCCTATGCGTTCCAAGGTTTGAAGTACGAGGGATTGGAGCTGCTCAAAGAGGCGCGCGAGGCGACGGGGCTTCCCATCGTCACCGAAATCATGTCGCCGTACGACATCGACAGGTTCGTTCAGGACGTCGACGTGATACAGGTGGGAGCGCGCAATATGCAGAACTTCGACCTCTTGCGCCTGTTGGGACAGACGCGCAAGCCCATCTTGCTCAAGCGCGGACTTTCGGCGACGATCGAAGAGTGGCTGATGGCTGCCGAGTACATCATGGCGGGCGGCAACGGACAGGTCATCCTCTGCGAGAGGGGCATCCGCACTTTCGAGACTTACACGCGCAACACGCTCGATTTGAGCGCGATTGTTGCGGTCAAGAATCTGTCTCATTTGCCCATCATCGTCGATCCGTCGCACGCCACCGGCAAGTGGTGGATGGTCGAGCCTTTGGCGCGCGCAGCGGTCGCGGTGGGCGCGGACGGTCTGATCATCGAGGTGCACAACGACCCGGCGCACGCGCTGTGCGACGGCAATCAATCGATCAAGCCGGCGGTCTTTGCCGACGTGATGAAGCAGATCAAGGGCATCGCCGACGTCGTCGGCAGAGAGGTCTGAGATGAAGACGCTGAGGGTCGGTCTCGGCGAGCGCAGCTATGACATCGTCTGCGAGCGGGGCATCTTGTCGCGCGTCGGCGAGATGGTCGCGCCGCTCGGCAGGGCAGGGCGCAAGGCGTTCGTGCTGACCGATTCCAATGTCGCGCCGCTGTGGCTGGGCAAGACGGTCGCGTCGCTCAAAGCGGCGGGGCTGGATGTGTCATCCGGCGCGCTGCCTGCGGGCGAGACGACCAAGCGGTTCGATTCGCTGATGACAGTCTACTCGATGTTCGCTCAAGCCGGACTCACGCGCAGCGACGTTGTGATCACGCTGGGCGGAGGTGTGATAGGCGACCTCGGCGGCTTCGCCGCGGCGACCTATCTCCGCGGTCTTGATTTCGTGCAAGTC
>CABKMX010000078.1 GCA_902373595.1 uncultured Christensenellaceae bacterium | reverse complement strand
GGTCAATACCCTCTGCGGTCTTAGCAAGGGGCAAGACGAAGTATCGACGCAAAAGATCTCGTCAAAACCTTGTCCTCATCCCCGATGGGCGGTCCTGCGACGAGACGTTCCGAATGGAGCGAAGATGTGCCGCTATCCGTGCGCTTTGACTCGAATTACGAAGTGCACATCTCGACCGCACAGAATGGTGCAGATTTGCGCCGCGCAGGTTGCGAGAGGGGAGGGAGCGTACTTATAGGTACGTGACCGACCCCGAGACGTTCTGCGCGGCGCAAAGGTGTGCCGTTATGTGCGGTCGAGCCCGGCGCGCATGGCGTTGAGAATAGCCAGCACAGCCACTCCCACGTCGCCGAACACCGCAAACCACATGTTCGTGATGCCGAATGCGGACAGGACGAGGATGAGGAATTTGACGGCGAGCGCGAAGACAATGTTTTGCTTGACGATCGCCATCGTCTTGCGTGCGATGCGCTTTGCGGTGGGAATGCCGCGCAGATCGTCCTTCATCAACACGATGTCCGAAGCCTCGATCGCCGCGTCGCTGCCGACGCCGCCCATCGCAATGCCGATATCCGCTCTCATCAACACGGGCGCGTCGTTTATGCCGTCGCCGACAAAGCACAACTCGTCCCCTTTGCTCTTGGCGGCAAGCAACTTTTCGACCTCGCCGACCTTGTCGCCGGGAAGCAGCGACGACTTGACGTCGCTCACCCCGAGCTTTGCCGCAACGCTGTCTGCGACGCGCGCATTGTCGCCGGTGAGCATGACCGTGCGGCAGCCGAGCGCGTTCAATCCCCCGATCACCTCGGCGGACTCGGACTTGACCTCGTCCTCGATGACGAGCGCACCTTTGTAGACGCCGTCCTTTGCGACATAGACTACGGTGCCGACCGCGTCGACTTCGTCGAAGGCTATGCCGCGCGCCTTCATCAATTTGGCGTTGCCGCACAAGATCTCTCCGCCCTCGCCCGTCGCGGCTATGCCCTCGCCGGCGACGTCGGTCAACGTGTATCCGCCGTCCGGCTCCTTGCCGTAAGCGGCGACTATCGAGCGGGCGATTGGGTGGGTAGAGTCCTTTTCCGCGCTCGCCGCAAGGCGCAATATCTCCTCTCTGCCGCCCTCCGGCACGACTGCCGTCACCGCGAAGTTGCCCTTCGTCAAAGTGCCCGTCTTGTCAAAGACAAAGATGTTCGCCTTGTCGAAACGCTCGAGATAGTTGGAACCCTTGACCAAAATGCCGTGCTTGGACGCCGCGCCTATACCCGCAAAGAAAGTCAACGGAATCGAGATCACCAACGCGCACGGGCACGACACGACAAGGAAGCTGAGCGCGCGGTACACCCACGTCGACCAGTCGCCCGTCACCGCGCCCGGGATCACCGCCAACAGCAACGCGACCGCGACCACCGCCGGCGTGTAGTATCTCGCGAATTTGGTGATGAAGTTCTCCGCCTTGGATTTTTGCTCGGCGGCGTTCTCGACAAGGTCGAGGATCTTGGCGACCGTCGAGTCGTAAAACTCCTTCTCCACCCGCACTTTGAGCTGCGAGGTCAAGTTGACTGCGCCGCTGACCACCGCGTCGCCCTCGGCGACGTCGCGCGGAAGCGATTCGCCCGTCAACGCCTTGGTGTCGAGCGACGACGCGCCCTCTGCGATCGTGCCGTCGAGCGGCACCTTTTCGCCCGGATCGATCAAGATGAATTCCCCCACCTTGACCTCGGACGGGTCTACCGTCACTACCTCGCCGTCTCTGATTACGTCCGCGCTGTCGGGACGGATGTCCATCAGCGCCGAGATGGACTTGCGCGATTTGCCGGTCGCGTAGCCCTGGAACCACTCGCCCACCTGATAGAACAACAGCACCGCGCACGCCTCGTCGAAGCCCTCGATCTCCATGCCCGTCGCGCCGCGATAGATCGCCAAGGCGAACGCGCCCAAAGTCGCGATGCACATCAAAAAGTTTTCGTCAAAAACCTGTCCGTGCGCGATGTTGCGCACCGCACGCCAAAGCACGTCGTACCCTATCGCCAAATATACCGCCAAATAGAGCCCGAACGCCAACAGCCAACCGTACCGACCCGGAATCATCGCCGCCCAGCCGTCCGTCACCCTGTCCACTGCGAACAGCACCGCGAACGCCGCCAGACAGACGACGATGCGGATCAATTGCCGCCTCTGCTTGCGGCTCATCTTGTAGCCGTCCATACCGCCCTCACCTGACGATGCGGCAGTCCGGCTCCACCTTGCGGCACACCTTGACGACCTCGTCCATGATCTCGTCAAAACGGCTTTCGTCCGCGTCGATCGCCATGCGCTGAGTCATAAAGCTGATGCTGACAGAGTTGACGCCGTCCAGCTTGGCGACGTGCCGCTCCATCTTCGCCGCGCAATTTGCGCAATCGAGATCTTGAAGTTTGAATACCTTTTTCATATAGTCCTCCCGCCGCTGTTGCGGCATATTCAAATTATTTCCTGTCTTTGCTTGAACACTTGGACGGTTGAGCAAATGTTCAAGTTTGAGCCGTTTGAAAACGGGCTTTTTGCCCGCTCTCACTTGCCCTCGTTGATGTGCGTGAGCCCGTATTCCATGATCTTGACGACGTGGTCGTCGTCCAGCGAATATTTGACCTCTTTGCCCGCCTTGGTCCCCTTGACCAGCTTGGCTCCGCGCAATATCCGCAATTGGTGCGACACCGCCGACACCGTCATGCCCAAGATCTCCGCGATCTCGCCAACGCACAAGTCCGCCTGCCCCAAACAGCCGAGAATCTTCGCGCGAGTCGAATCGCCGAACATCTTGAACAGATCCGCCAAGTCGTACAATACGTCGTCGGACGGCAGCGCTCTCTTCACCTTTTCGATTATGTCGAGTTCCTTTTCCATATTATCTCACTTGAATACTTCTTCAAATGTTCAATCATATTATATGCCACGTTTGACCGCATGTCAATAGTTTGGATACAAATTTTTTCGAAAATTTTTTGAACGCCGCGCGTAAAACGAAACGAAAAAGCGCGCCTTCCGGCGCGCCGTTCGATCGATATGACCGTAGAAACGACCGGCTCAACGCTCCGCCGCCTCATTCAACTTCTCCACCAACTCGTCGACATCGACGCCGTGCACGGCTGCCGCGTCTTCGACGGTCTCGTTGTGCGCAAGCGCGCACCCCAGACAATGCATACCTACACTGAAAAGCACGTTGGCGATCTCTTCGGCGTTGCCGCATTTGAGCGCGTCCGCGATCAACATATCCTTTGTTATCTTCATAGTGTGTTACCTCCGTATCCCGCACTCAATTCATACCTTTTTGGTGGGGATTGTTGTCATTATAGCACAGCCCTCGGCTTTGGGCAAGCGTTTTTACATCAAATATGTGACGAAGAGATAGGCTATCCCCGCGACCGCCGCCGCGATCGCCAAACCGAGCAGCGTCGCCTTGACCGGCGACACCGGCGCCTTGCCGTATGCCCTGCCCGTCCTGCCGTTGACCACGCAGCCGTAGTCCTTTTTGCGGTAGCGGTAGCTGCTGATCCAAAGGGGCGCGCAGACATATTTGTAGGTCGTGCCCGAATAGACGGGGCTGATGTTGATGTAGTCCACCCTGTCCGCGCGCGGATAACGCGCCTTGACCCTCGCCCTGAGGTCGTCGATGATGATGCCCTGCGCGGTGTCCCAGCAGTCGTCGAGCCCGTCGGAATATCTTTCCGCCGAATAGCCGGACATGAAGTCGTCGTCATAGGCGAGCGCATTGACGGTGTCGAAACCGCCCAGCTTGCCCAGCGCCTTGCCGTCGATGTGCTTGCTCGCCTCGACCTGTATGTCGTCGTAATCCTGATTGATTACGCCGCTGACGTGAAACCACCTGACGCGCGTCTCGGTACGCCTGTTCTTGCCCGTGCCGACGATGACCGTGTAGGTCTCGCCCAGCCTCGCCTCGTACATTGCGTCGACGTGGCTGTCGAACGTCCACACCGGGATGTAGACGCCGCGCATCTTTTGCATCCGCGCCTCTTTTTTGAGCTTGCCCGGCGCGAGCCACTTCTTTTTGAGCCACTTGCGCCAAAAACCCTTCGCCTCCTCTTCGGGCACCGTGAACGGCAGCACCGCGTTGGGTTTGAGCCCGGGAAGCTCGTCGCGCTCTATGATGTTGGGCGCGCCGCAAAACGGACAGACGTCCGCGGTCTCGTACTCTTCGAGCACGGACACCGCGCCGCACGACGGACATTTGTACGCCTTGGTGCCGCCCCACGCCTCGAACTCGCGCTCGGAAAGCGTCGTATAGACAAGTTCCTGCGCGGGCTTGGCGGCGATGTCGCGCTCGGTGCCGCAATATGCGCATTTGAGCTTTTGCGTCGCCGGGTCGAATTTGAGAAAGTTGCCGCACGAAGGACACTTGTACGTCTCCGCGGTCACCTTCTGCGGCTCTTGCGACGGCTGCGAGCCGTCCGCCTGCGAAAGAGGCACTCTCTCTTCGCTCATGACAGCTTCTCTCCGCATTCGGGACAGAACTTGGCGCCCGGCTTGACCTCTTTACCGCACTTGGGACACTTGGCGACCAAAGACGCGCCGCACTCGGGGCAGAACTTCGCACCCTTCTTGACCTGCTTGTGGCAGCTCGGGCACTCGACGGTCTCGACCATCGGCTTGCCGCACTCGGGGCAGAACTTCGCGTTCTTTTTGACTTTCGCGCCGCAATGCGGACAGGTCGCCTTGCCGTCGTCCTCGCCTATGCCCGACATATTGTCGGCGAACATCTTGCCGATGCCCAAGCCCGCTCCGACTCCGACGCCCGCGCCCGCGAGTCCGCCCGGATTCTTTGCCGCGTCGCGCATCGCCTCGACCGCCTGCATCTGCGCATAGCCCTGCATCGCGCCGCCCATCACGCCGACGGACGTGCGCTTGTCCATCATCTTCTCGACCTCTTCGGGCAGCGAGATGTTCTCGATGTACAACGCGTCGATCTCGATGCCTATCTTGGCGAAGTCTTCCGCCATCTTTTGGCGGGTGATGTCGGACAGCTCGTCATAGTGCATCGCAAGATCGATCGCCGGGATGCCCGACTCCGCGATCGCGGTGGACAGCTCGGACACGATGATCTTCTTGAAGTAGTCGTCGACATCCTTGACCGTCAGCTCGCCCATAGAACCGAACAACTCGTTCATCGCCGCCGTAGGCGTGCCGACCGAGAAGGAATAGACGCCGAAACCTCTGACCCTGACCATGCCGAACTCCTTGTCGCGCATCATCACCGGGTTGGACGTACCCCACTTGTTGTCGATGAATTGCTTGGTCGAGATGAAGTAGATGTCGCCCGTGTACGGCGTCTCCCAGAAGTATTTCCAATTGTAGAGCGCGGTCAAAAGCGGAATGTTCTTG
>CABKMX010000077.1 GCA_902373595.1 uncultured Christensenellaceae bacterium | reverse complement strand
TATATGCTCTATCAAGACAGGGGACATACGTTGTCCAGACCTATCGCCGCAGAGGCTTGCATCAACGAGGACTATGCGAAAAAACGCAAGAAAGCCGCCTTCGGCAAATGCGACAGAGAGAACGAATTGCGCGAATCCGATGCCGGCGGCGAGGATTCCGCCGTTGCAAGCGCCGTTGACGCGACTGCGAAGAATGGCGGCAAATCCGACAGCTACAAGGGAATGAACATATTCCAACGCAACGTCAACGAGCACTATCAATTTTCGGAAAAAGGAGTCGTCTTTGCCACCGACGAAGAGTTCATGACCATGGTCGACAACTTCTTTGAGAGGGCGTTGGAGCGCCGAGCCAAAGCGCAGGAGGGAGACAATGCTTAACAGAAGCAGCGGTATATTGCTAAATGTCTCGTCGCTGCCGTCCAAGTACGGCATCGGCGGATTCGGCGAGGAGACGGAAAGGTTCGCCGACTTCATGCTCGAGAGCGGATTTCACTATTGGCAGATCTTGCCGATTACGACGATAGGCACGGGTTGGTCGCCCTATTCGGGCTCGAGCGCGTTTGCAGGCAACTTCCTCTACATCGATCCGGACAGGCTCGTCCGCGACGGCTTGATTGGCCGCGAGGACGCCGACAAGTGCCGTTACGACGACCCATATGCGGTCAATTACGTATTTTGCCGCGACGCGAAGAGGGCGCTTTTGCGCAAGGCGTATGACGGATTCGCCGACGCCGCCGCTCTCGACCGGTTTGAAAAGGAGCACGCGTGGCTGCCCGATTATGCGCTGTTCATGGCAATCAAGGACGCGCACGACGGCAAACCGTGGTGGCAGTGGGAGGACAGATATAAGTTCGCGGCGAAAGGCGACCGAAAGGCGATTGCCGGCGAGTTTGCGCGCGAGTATCGCTACTATGTCTTCGAACAGTACATCTTCGATCGTCAATGGAGCGAGGTGCGCGACGCGCTTGCGCTCAAAAACGTGCGAATAATCGGCGATATGCCCATGTACGTCAGCCTCGACAGTTCGGACGTATGGGGCGACCCGGCGCTGTTCAAATTGGACGAAAATCTTGCCCCGACCGAAGTCGCCGGCGTGCCGCCCGATTACTTCAGCAAGGACGGTCAGCTGTGGGGCAATCCCCTCTACAACTATTCGCACATGCGCAAGGACGGCTTCAAGTGGTGGATGTCGCGCATAGACAGAATGATGGAGCTGTACGACGTGCTGCGCATAGACCACTTCCGTGCGTTCAGCGCGTTTTGGGCTGTCGACGCAAAGGCAAAGACCGCCAAGGAAGGGGAGTGGCGCAAGGGCGTCGGCAAAGAACTTTTCCCCAAAGTGTTCAAAAAGTATCCGCGCGAACGCTTCATCGCCGAAGACCTCGGCATCATCGACGAAGACGTCAACGAATTGCTTGCCTACACGGGACTGCCGTGCATGCGCGTGATGCAATTCGGCTTTGAGGACGGCGACAGCATACATCTGCCGCACAACTTCAGCCGCAATTGCGTGGGCTACACCGCCACGCACGACAACAATACCACGTTGGGATGGATGTATTCTTTGCCCGAAAACATACTCGATTATATGCTCAGATATATCGAGTGCGACCGCGCGTATTGGGGCGGAGGAGGGTATGACTGCAAACCGACCAAGCTGTTTATACGCAGACTTATCTCCAGTTGCTGCCGACTCGCGATTGTGCCCTTTCAAGACCTTTGCGGATACGGCGCCGATTGCAGAATGAATACCCCCGGCGTCGCCGACGGCAATTGGACGTTCCGCGCGACCGAAGAAGCGATGCGCAGCGTCGACAGGGGATACTTCAGCTATATCAACGGGCTGTACGGCCGCTATCGCGTATGATATTGTTCGCCTACGACGGCGATATCGCGCGCGCAGATCTGCTCGCCGCAATCGACGAAGAGTTGAAAGCGCGCGGCGAAACTCCGATTGGCGCGATACGGTACGACGAGCGCGGCGCACCTGTTTGCGAAAACTGTTTTGTATCGATAACGCACACGGATGCCAAAATTGTGATTGCGGTATCTGTATCGCCGGTCGGGGTTGACATCGAAAAGAGCAACCGCGCGCTGCCGCGAGGAATATCCGGCGTAAACGCGTGGACGGCATACGAGGCGCATTGCAAATTGACCGGGGAGGGGATACGCCTTTCGGACGTGAGAGAGGGCGTGCCGCATATCGAGGCGCGATATTTTGACATTTTCTCCGGATATACTCTTGCCGTCGCCGGCGGAGACGCCCATTGCGAGACGGTATTGCTGCCAAAGCGTTGACATCGTCCGCGCCAAGTAGTAAAATAATTTTGAAAACAGCCGCGATGCGGCATAAGGAGGCAATCATGGTTCTCGACGAACTCAAAAAGATCATATCCGAAAAACTCGGCGTTGACGAGGCGGACCTCACCGCCGACACCAATCTCACCGACGACATCCACGCCGACTCTCTCGACAAGGTGGAGTTCATCATGCAGGTAGAGGAAGTCTACGGCATCACGATCGACGACGAGGCGGCGATCAACTTCCGGACCATCGGCGACGTCGCCGACTACATCGAGGCGCACAAGTAAGCCGCGAAACGACTTGCGGGACGGGCGCCGCTCGCCCCGCTTTACTATGCATCCGTAGCGCAATTGGATAGAGCGTCGCCCTCCGACGGCGAAGGCTGTGGGTTCAAATCCCGCCGGGTGCGCCAACGCTTCGGGCATCGGCTCAAGCGTGCCGCAAAAAGCGACAGGTCAGGAAAGTATTCCCCCTGTCGCTTTTTTTGCGCCGAGCCCCTGCCTCGCCCTGCGCTCCGCTGCCCCGTCGGGCACCGAAATCGTGACGCGTCGTTACACTCCGCTATTCCGTCCTCGCAAAGCTCGTCCTTACAAGTCCCGCCGGGTGCGCCATGACAACGCTCGCCTATCGGCAGTGGGCAAAAAAGAGAAGTCATGCGGCTTCTCTTTTCTTTTTGCCCACTTCGTTTTTGCTCGCTTTTGTCTACGATCTGAAAGCGCCCCGACGAGGGGCGATTTCACTATCGAATAATCAGAAGATTTGCTTCAAAAGTCAAACCGTGTTGGCAAAAACATGTTTGTTTTGAGGGGAAGAGCGAATGCCGCATACGTCATTGTTGCGAGGCGAGTTCGCCTATGAGGATTGTCATCGTTTCGGGCAAGTCGAGATTTGCGGTCAAGCGGTCCCATTGTTCCTGCGTGCCGGCGAAGCGGATTGTGGGGGATGCTGCTTCGGTGAAAGAGGAGTGAAAAGCGCGGCTGTCCAGCGATTGCAATGAAGACGGCAGGCGAAGTGTTTCGAGACTTCTGCAAGCGGCAAGCGCGCCTGCCTCTATGGATGAGCAGCCTTCGTTTATGCAGATTTCGGTCAAGTTCACCGCAGCGGAAAGGGTATTGGCATAGACAATCTTTGCGTCGGTCACGGTCACGGACTTGAGGCTTTCGGAAAGGGAGGCGTTGTTTCTTCCGCCAAACAATTCTATCAAGGCGCAGCCTTCGTCTCGGGACGTCCCTATGAACGGCAGAGTGAGGGATTGCAGGACGTCGTAATCGGCGAAAACGCTCAAAACGCCTTCGGGCAGAGACAGCAGGCTGTCCGGCAAGACGAGAGAGGTTACGTCCTTTTGGCATTCGTTGAAAGCGTCTGAGGCAATCTCCGTCACCGGCAAGCCGTTGTAGGACGAGGGGATAACCAGCTCCGTATAGGGGTAGACATATCCGTCGAGGAAGCCCGTAAAGGTGACCCCGGAGTCGTTTGGCTCGAATAGCGCATTCTGCAATTCGCGGTTGCCGCATACGGAGCAGACGCCCGTCGGATCAAGTGAGTGCCGAGAAAGAGGCAAGACAAGCTCTTGTTCGGTGCAAGCCTCTTTTTCGAGTGTGAAGAGTTTGTGGCAAGACGAGCATTCATAGTGAGCCGAGACGCCGTTTTGTATGCAGGTGGAAGGGAGTTGTCGTACATACTCAAAGGAGTGGTCCGCCAAAGGCTGCAACGAGGTGTGCGTCTCGCCGCATGAGGAACAGATCTTTGTGACAAATCCTTGAGTCGTGCATGTGGACGGAGAGGCGCTCTTGGACCAATTGTGGCCGGCGGAGAGGATTGGCTTGCTCGGACGCAATACGACGCCGCATTGCGTACAAAGCACAAACCCCGTGGCTCCGTCCTCGGTGCAGGTGGGAGCGAGGTAATCGGTAATAGCTCCCGGGGAATGCTCCGCGAGAGACTTTGTCTCTACAATCTGCACGTGATATGTCCCGAGCAAAGTGTAGGTGTCCGAGCCTTGTTTTGTGCAGGATGAGGGCACGGATACGACGGAGTAATCTTCATAGGACAGCCGAGGGAGGGTAAGAGTTGCCGCATCGCCGCAGGAGCAGACAAGCAGAGCGGAGCCCGACTTTGCCGCGGACGGAAGCTCTATGATATCCTCAACGGAATAGCTGTGCGGAAGGAGCTCTTTTTGCAACGACTCGAGAGGGACGGCCTCGATTGCGTTTCTCTCGGAAAAGACGTCTTTGCATACGGAACAGGTCCAATACTCGAGGTGTCCGGAGCAGGTGCAGGAAGACGGCTCTTCCGGAGAATGGACAAGAGTGTGCCCCGAACTCGAGATGACGGCGTTTGTCAATTCAACGGTGCAATCCTCGTCCTCGAAGTCGAGCCCGCAACGCGAGCAATGCCAATGTTCATGGGTTCCGTCCTCGGTGCAGGTCGCCGCCTTTGCGGGAACAAAGGTTGTCTCGTGACCGAGACGGTCCAAGAAAGGGCTTATGTATGTCTCGCAAGTTTTGTCTGCGAAATATTGCTCGCAAAGAGAGCAATACCAGCACTCGAGATTGCCTCGTTCGGAACAGGTGGAAGATTTGGCGGCAAGGTGCTGTAAGTCGTGTTCGCAAGAGGATTCCTCTTCTGTATCGGGATGACCCGATCCAGTGTTGTCATGCGAGACGAGAGCGTATACGGTGATGTCTTCGAACGAGCCCGAAAGGATGTAATCGTGAAAAGAAAAAGGGATGGTGCACGCTTCATCCGTGAACCATCCCAAGAAGGTACCGTCTGCGAGAGCAGGGGTGAAATCGTCCAAGCCTGAGGTCTCGGTGACGACTTGAGAGTGTACGATCTTGCCGTTGACAGAGAAGGAAATCACCGCCGAAGGAGAGGAGCAGGAGACAAGGCAAACAGCCAAAGCAATCACAACAAAAACCACTCCGAAAACGGCAATTTTCCTCATAATTTATCTCCTGTGACAAGATTTATTAATTTCAGTTTAGTGTAATGAAAGACTTAAGTCAAGCGTTTTCGACAAAGTTCGACAAAACATTTATAAAATTATCAAGATAATATACAGATGTAGACAAAAACACAAAAAAAGACGATACTCGCTAGATTTATGT
>CABKMX010000076.1 GCA_902373595.1 uncultured Christensenellaceae bacterium | reverse complement strand
CGGTGCGTAGCAGTTTTGAGCGAGGAATTTTGCGCGCAGACGAGTCGCGTCCCCGAAGCTCAATACCCTCTGCGGTCTTAGCAAGGGGCAAGACGAAGTATGCGCGCAAAAGATCTCGTCAAAACCTTGTCCTCACCCCGCTTGCGCGGTCCGTTAATAAATTGACGCTTTCGGGCGGATGTCGGCTTTGATGTTGACAGTGTTTATTTTATTTTATATAATAAACTTACTATGATGATGAGGTGCACGGAGATATGAGAAGTTCGGCGGCTTCGCGCAGGATCGCGGGCGTTTCGGTGCTGACGGCGCTGAGCTTGATCGCGTTTTTGCTCGAAGGCATGCTGCCTCCGATGTTCATTCCCGGAGCCAAATTGGGTTTGGGGAACATATTCGTCACGATCGTCTTGGTCGTCTATTCCCCCGTCTTTGCCTTGATATCGGTCATAGTGAAATGCGTGATCGGCAACCTGATCGCAGGGTCGCTGTCGACGATGCTCTACTCGCTCGCAGCGGGACTCGTCTCGATCGGGCTGTCGTCGCTGCTGCTTTACGGCTGCCGCAGACTGTCGCTGACAGCGGTGAGCGTCGCTTCGGCGTGCGTTCACAACACCGTCCAATGCCTCGTGTTTTGCGGCATTTCGGGCACGCCGCAGGCGATAGTCTATCTGCCCTATCTGGTGCTGCTCGGCGCGTTGAGCGGAGCGGCGGTCGGGATCGCGACGCAATTGCTTTTGAGCCGCGTGCCCGAGACGTACTATCTCAAACTTGAACCGGCGCTTGCACCAAATTTTGGCGCCGGTGTCGATAAAATTACGGTTGACAAAACCGATAACGGAGGAAGATCGTGAAGATCAAAACCAAATTCTTCTGTCGCGGAGTGCACATCGACGACAAGAAGAGCCTGAGCGCAGGCTGTCCGATACGCGATGTCGCCGCGCCCGATTCGGTCGCGATCGCGCTGTCGCAGCACATCGGCAAGCCGGCAAAGCCCGTCGTCGCGGTGGGCGACGCCGTCGAGCGCGGCGCATTGATCGCCGAGGCGGACGGCGCGGTGAGCGCAAACGTCTTTGCGAGCGTGAGCGGCAAGGTGATTGCGATCGAGCGCCGTCCCCTGCCCCGCGGCGGAGAGACGGACTGCATCGTCATCGAAAACGACGGCGAAAACCGCGAGGTCTCGCTCGAGCCGCTCAAAGAGATTACGGCGGACAGCGTGCGCGAGCGCGTGCGCGAAGCCGGCATCGTCGGCATGGGCGGCGCGGGCTTCCCGACAGCGGTCAAGCTGTCGCCCAAGACCCCCGTCGACACGCTGATCGTCAACGGCGCGGAGTGCGAGCCCTATTTGACCTGCGACCACCGTTTGATGATCGAAAAGACGGACGAGATCGCCGAGGGCGCGAAGCTGCTCGCTCTGGCGCTGGGCGTTGAGCGCGTGATCGTCGCGATCGAGCTGAACAAGCCGGACGCGATCGCAAAGTTCGACGGCGTCGACGGCGTGCTCGTCGCGGAACTTCGCAAGCGCTACCCGATGGGCTCGGAAAAGCATTTGATCTATTCCTGCACCGGGCGCAGAGTCCCGCCCGGCAAGCTGCCCGCCGACGTCGGCGTAATCGTCGAAAACGTCGCGACCGCGCTCGCCGTATATGAGGCGGTCAAGCTGAACAAGCCGCTTGTAGACCGCGTGATGACGGTGTCGGGCGAGGGCGTCAAAGAGCCCGCCAACCTGCGCGTGCCGCTGGGGACGTCGTACCGCTATCTGCTGGACGTCTGCGGCGGCGAGACGGACGACGCGTCCACATATATCGCCGGCGGTCCGATGATGGGCGCGACGCTGCTGTCCACCGACTTCCACACGCGCAAGACGGACAGCGGACTGTTGGTGCTCACCGCGCGGCAGGCGTCGATCGCCGCCCCGACAGCGTGCATACATTGCGGCCGCTGCGCCGAGGTGTGCCCGATGCATTTGCTGCCGATGGACATCGACTTCTATACACTCGCGGGCGATTACGACATGGCGCGCGACCGCGGCGGCGTGCTCAATTGCATAGAGTGCGGCACCTGCGCGTACGTCTGCCCTGCAAACCGCGCGCTCGTCCAAAGCATACAAATGTGCAAGCAAAAGCTGCGCGAAAAGAGGTGAATATGAAATATCTCGTTTCGGATTCTCCGCACATCAGAGGCAAACGCACGACGCGCGGCATAATGCTGGACGTGCTGATCGCATTGCTGCCCGCGACGGTCGTCGGATGCATCTACTTCGGCGGAGCGGCGGTGGCGTCGATCGCGATCTCGGTCGTCTCGGCAGTCGCCGCGGAAGTCGTGTTCAGGTTGATAAAACGCGAAAATATCAAAGACATATTGCTCAATTTTGACTTGACGAGTGTGGTCACCGGTCTGCTTTTGGCGTTGACCCTCCCCTCGCAGGCGCCGTGGTATGTCCCCATGCTGTCGTCGATCTTTGCGATCGTCGTCGTCAAGATGCTGTTCGGCGGCACGGGCAAAAACTTGGTCAACCCCGCGATCACCGGGCGCGTGTTCGCGTTCATCGCGTTCCAATCGGTGATGGTCTCGGGCTGGCTCGCCCCGTCCATCGGCGCGATCTCCCCCGTCGCCGCTTCGGGCGCGTCGGGCAGCGTGTCGACGGGCGCGACCCAATTGACGTCCATGCTGGGCGGCAACGGTCTGACCGTGTCCAACCTCGACCTCTTCCTCGGCACAGGCGTAGCCGGCTGCATAGGAGAGACGTGCAAGCTCGCGCTGCTCATCGGCGGTATATATCTGGTCGTCCGCCGCGTCATCAAGTGGGAATATCCCGTCATCTACATCGTCGTCACCGGGCTGGTCGCGTGTGCGATCGGCAAGGATATCGGGCTGTTCGTGCCGTCAATCTTGTCGGGCGGACTCTTCCTCGGCGCGATCTTCATGGCGACAGATTACGTCACCTCGCCGCATACGCGCGTCGGCAATTGGATCTATATGGCTCTGCTCGGCGTCGTCACCGCGGCGCTCCGCGCGGCGACCAAGATCGAGGTCGTCTCGTTCGCGATCCTGTTGATGAACCTCTTGGTGCCGATGTTCAACGCATACATTCGTCCGAGAGTTTTCGGCGCGCCGTCCTTTGTCAAAAAGCTCAAGGTCAAGCTCGCCGAAGCACGCGAAAAGCGCGCGCAAAAAACGGATAAGGAGGACGCGCAATGACAGTCAGACAATTCCTCAAAAGCGAGGCGTTCAAGTGCATCGTCGTGCTGCTTGCGATCGCTCTGGTCGCCGGCGGTCTCCTCGCGATCCTCAACGACCTGCTCGCCGTGAGCGCCGAAGAGCGCACCATGCGCGCGATCGAGAGCGTCTACGGTCAGCAGATGGAGTATGAGACGCTCGAATACGACGCCGCCGATCTGACCAACGAATACGGCTCGATCGATCAGGCGTACCTGCTCGAAAACGGCGCGTATATGCTGCGCAGCACCGGCGGAGACGGCTACAAAAACGGCACGGTCACGATGTGGGTCATCCTCTCCCCCGCGGACGACGGTTCACTCGGCATCTACAAGGTCGTCATGCAGGAATACGCCAAGCAGACTTTGATGGCGCAATTCGGCGAATCGTTCTATGCGGTCTACACCGCGCACAACTCCGAGCTTGCGGACGGCGAGATCTGGTTCTCCGTCGACGCGAGTGGCATCCAAAACACGCAAGCCGGCGCGACGATGTCTTCGCGCGCTATCAACAATGCGGTCAATTGCGCGCTGTACTTTGCGCGCAACGTGCTGCAAGGAGGTGAAGCATGACCGGTCAAAGATTCAAGCAAATTTCGCTGGACGGACTGCTTCGCAACAACCCCACCTTCCGCCTCGTGCTGGGCACATGCCCCACGCTCGCGCTGTCTACCGCCGCGTTCAACGGCATAGGCATGGGACTTGCGGTCACGTTCATATTGATCTGCTCCAACGTGCTGATCTCGCTGCTGCGTAAGGCGATCCCAAACGCGGTGCGCATCCCGGCGTTCGTCATCATCATCGCGACATTCGTCACGATCGTCCGAATGGTGCTGGACAAGTTCATACCGTCGCTTTATGAGTCGATGGGCGTCTATCTGCCGCTGATCGTCGTCAATTGCATCATCTTGGGCAGAGCGGAATCGTTCGCGAGCAAGAACAAGGTGCTCGACTCGGCGCTGGACGGTCTGTTCACGGGACTGGGGTTCACCTGCGCGCTCACCCTCCTCGGCATTATCCGCGAGGTGCTGGGCAGCGGCGCGATCTTCGGCTATCAGCTTTGGGACTTCCGCATCGGGTTCTTCTCGTCGTCGGCGGGCGCGTTCTTCGTCTACGGCATGAGCATAGCGCTGTTCAACCACATCTACTCCAAGATCGAGAACAAGCTGCGCAGCAAGAACTTCGAAGCGCGCATCATGCAAAAACCGGATATCGGCGAGCCCGAAAACGATCTTGCCGACCAAGCGGAAGAGGCGCAAAACGCCGCGCTCCGAACCGCGCCCGATCAAAACGCGCCGACCGCCGCCGCGAACGCCGGACATGACAACGGAGGTGAAGCATAATGGGTACTTTCTTTTCGATAATCGTGATGGCGGTGCTCGTCAACAACTTCGTCGTCGTGCAATTCCTCGGCATCTGCCCCTTCCTCGGCGTGTCCAAAAAGACGAGCAGCGCGCTGGGTATGGGCGTAGCGGTCACGCTGGTCATGACGATAACGTGTTTGATCACCTATCCGCTGTACGAATATATCCTCGTGCCGCTGGGACTTGAATATCTCGAGATCATCGTGTTCATCTTCGTCATTGCGGCGCTGGTGCAGATGATCGAGCGCGCGATCCGCAAATTCTCGCCGCCGCTCTACCGCGCGATGGGCATCTACCTGCCGCTGATCACCACCAATTGCGCGGTGCTCGGCGTCGCGGAGCTGGTCATCGACAAGGCGCAGATGATGAGCCTCTTGGGCATCACGAGCATGAACGTCGGCGTCGCGGTGCTGTACGGTCTGTTCGCCGGAGTCGGCTTCACCGTCTCCATAGTCATCATGAGCGGTCTGCGCGAAAAGATAGACCGTCTCAAACTGCCCAAGGCGCTCAAAGGCTTCCCGATCACCATGCTCGCGGCATGCTTTATGGCGATGGGCTTCTATGTGTTCAACATGATAGGCTGAGGTGAAATATGCAAATGATCGTTTGTGCTTCCGTTCAATGGGATAAGGTCGGGCTGGTGCTGGGCATCATCGCCGCACTCGCGGTGCTGTTCGCCGTGCTCATCCTGATTGTCACCAAAGTGTGCCATATCAAAGAGGACGAAAAGGTCGTCAAGATCCTCGAACACCTCGCCGGCGCAAATTGCGGCGGCTGCGGCCATACCGGCTGCGAGGGCTTCGCTCAATGCCTCGCCTGCGGCAAAGCCACGCTGGACGACTGCAAGGTCACCTCGGATGAGGAAAAGAAGGAGATCGCCAAGTTGATC
>CABKMX010000075.1 GCA_902373595.1 uncultured Christensenellaceae bacterium | reverse complement strand
CTGGTGCGCCCCTTCATGATCTCGGCGAACGCCTTTTGGATGCGGATCTCGGTGCGGGTATCGATGTTGGACGTCGCCTCGTCGAGGATGAGCATGGGCGGATGTGTGAGCATGATACGCGCGATACACAGCAATTGCCGCTGTCCTTGCGACAGGTTGCCGCCGCTTTCGGTGATCACGGTGTCGTAGCCGTCTGCGAGCTTGCTGATGAAGCGGTGCGCGTGTGCGGCTTGTGCGGCGGCGATGACTTCTTCGTCGGTCGCGTCGCGTCTGCCGTAGGCGATGTTGTCGCGGACGGTGCCTTCGAACAGCCAAGTGTCTTGGAGCACCATTCCGAATTGACCGCGCAACGAGTTGCGTTTGACCGATTTGACGGGCGCGTCGGACACGCGGATCTCGCCGCTGTCCACGTCATAGAAGCGCATCAGCAGATTGATCATTGTCGTCTTGCCGCAGCCGGTGGGGCCGACGATCGCGATCTTTTTGCCTTTATCCGCCTTTACGTCGATGTGTTGCAACAGCGGCTTGTCGGGCGAGTAGCCGAAGCAGACGTCGTCGAACTCGACGGTGCCGAGGCACTCTTCGATCTCGGGCAAGTCGTCGTCGGGGCTCTCTTCGGGCTCGTCCAAGACGGCGAACACGCGCCTTGCGCACGCAAACGCGGTTTGCAGTTCGGTGATGACGCCGGTGATCTCGTTGAACGGCTTGGTGTATTGGTTGGCGTAGATGAGGAAAGTGGACAGCGTGCCCGCGCTCATCGTGCCGTAGAGGATCGCGATCACCGCGCCTATGATGCCGACCGCCGCATAGACGAGGTTGTTTACAAAGCGTGTGCACGGGTTGGTCAGCGAGCTGTAAAATTGCGATTTTACGCCGTATTTGTAGAGGACGGCGTCGATCTCCTCAAACGTCTTTTGCGCCTCTTCTTCATAGCCGAACGCGGCGACGATGCGCTGTCCTTCGAGCATCTCTTCGCTGTAACCGCCCAGCTTGCCCTGCGTGTCCGACTGCTTGCGGAACATCGCGTTGGAGTGCTTGGCGACGAATGTCGCGACGAACAGCGAAAGGGGAGTGATGACGATGACGACCAGCGCGACCTGCCATTGGATCGCGAGCATGATGCCCAGCGTGCCGGCGATCGTGAACACGCCCGTCAAGAGTTGTGAGAAGCCCTGCAATATGCCGTTGGAGATCTGCTCGATGTCGCTTGCCATACGGGTGATGAGGTCGCCGTGCGCGTGCGAGTCGATGTACGACAGCGGCAGGCGGTCGATGTGGCCGAACAGCTGTTTGCGCATCTCGTTGACTGCGAGGAACGCGAGCTTGTTGGTCGCGAGCGACAGCGTCCATTGGAAGACGCCGCCGACGGCGATCGTGCCGCCAATCAGAGCGATATATTTGCCGACGGTCGCGAAGTCGACGTTGCCGGGACCTACGATGTAGTCGATCGCCTTGCCTATGCAGACGGGCGCCGCCAGCGTAGCCGCGACCGACAGAATCGCCGAGACCAGCGACAGCGCGACATAGCCCTTGTAGGGGGAGATGTAGCCGACGATGCGTTTCAATGTCTCTTTTGTCTTCATTGCTTGGCACCTCCGTCCGTTTGAGAGAGGTAAATTTCGCGATACACGTCGCAAGTTTTGAGCAAGTCGTCGTGTTTGCCGATGCCGGCGACGAGTCCGCCGTCGAGGACGACGATGACGTCGCAGTCTTTGAGCGAAGTCGCGCGCTGCGAGACGAGGAAGAGCGTCGTGTCGCCGCGAGTCGCGTTAATCGCGGTGCGCATGTTGAGGTCGGTCGCAAAGTCGAGCGCGGACGACGAGTCGTCGAGGACAAGGATGTCGGAGTTAGCGGCGAGAGCGCGCGCGACCGCAAGGCGTTGGCGCTGTCCTCCCGAGAAGTTCTTGCCGCCCTGCATCACGACCGAATCCAAGCCCTTTTCCTTTTCGCGGACAAAGGACGCCGCCTGCGCTGTTTCGAGGCACTTCCACAGCGTCTCGTCGTCCGCGTCGCGTCCGCCCATCAGCAGGTTGGAGCGTATCGTGCCCGAAAAGAGCATCGTGTTTTGCGGCACATACGCGACGGTGCGGCGCAATTGTTTGAGCGGATATTTTTTGACGTCCGTCCCGAACAGCTCGACGCTGCCTTCGGACACGTCGTAAAAGCGCGCAAGCAGGTTGACCAGCGTCGACTTGCCGCTGCCTGTGCCGCCGATGACGCCCACGCTCGCGCCGCGCGGCACGGTCAGAGTGAGGTCGGTCAGCGTGTATTTGCCCTCGTTGTAGCCAAAGGAGACATGGTCGAATTTGACCGCCGGGGCGTCGACGGAAGTGTCGACCTCGGTGTTGCCGTCGTCGGTGATCGAGGGTGCGGCGTCGAGCAGTTCGACGACGCGCGTACCCGACGCGATCGCTTTGGTGACGGTGACGACGAGTTGGGCGACGACGACGAGCGCGAGCGAGATCTGAGTCATATAGTTGACGAACGCGAACACCTCGCCCTGCGTCATTTCGCCCGTGTTGACAAGTCCGCCTCCGAACCAAAGGATCGCGATGATCGCCGCGTTGATGATGACGAAGGTCGCGGGGTTGAGCAGTGCGGAGATGCGTCCGACGACGATCGCGCCGCGCGTCAATTCGTCCGCCGACTTGTCAAAGCGGTCTTTTTCGTATTCCTGTTCGGAGAAGGCGCGGACGACGCGCACGCCGGAGAGGTTTTCGCGCGTAATCTGCGCGACTTTGTCCAGCTTTTGCTGTACGTTCCTGTAGAGGGGGATGCTGCGCGACATGATGAAGTAGAGCACCACCGCGATGAGCGGCGCCGCCGCAATGAAGATCAACGACAGTTTGAGGTTGATCATCATCGCCATGACCGCCGCGCCGATTACGAGGAAGGGCGCGCGAATGACGAGACGGATCAGCATCGCGACCATATATTGCAATTGATTGACGTCCGAGGACAGGCGGTTGACGATGGACGGGGTGCCGAACTTGTCCAGCTCCTTGAACGACAGTGTGTTGATGTGGCGGAAAAGGTCGTTGCGCAGCTCGGTGCCGAAGCCCTGCGAGCACTTTGCCGCAAGGTATTGGCAGGTGAGCGCGCAGGCAAGCCCCATCACGCCGAGAGCGACCATGATCGCGCCGTGCGAGAGCACATACTCGAGCCCGCCGTCGCCGTCGATGCCGTTGTCTATGATGTCGGACATCACGAGGGGGACGATCAGCTCAAAGATCGCCTCGGTCAGCTTTGCGAGCGGACCCAAGGTGAGATTGAGCTTGTAATTCTTCAAATACCTGACCAATTTACGCATTTGTTATCCGTGCAATTGACAAGCCGCGCCAAATAAAATAAAATATCATTGTAACGGCGTGCCGAAGAGTGTTTGCCTCAAAGGCTATAATAATATACTACACCGCGCACGCAAATGCAAATGTTTTGCCGCATATGCGGCAGGGAGTGGATATGAAAGACGGATTCGTCAAAGTCGCGGCGCTCACTCCGCCGTGCAAAGTCGCCGATACCGCGTTCAATGCGGACGCGATCGCCGCGCTTGCCGCCGAATATGCGGCGAAGGGCTGCAAATTGATCGTGTTCCCCGAGATGGCGGTGACCGGCTATACCGTCGCGGACCTGCTCACGCAGGACGCGTTGCTCGACGCGTCGGACGCGGCGCTGCTCTCGATCGCAAAAAAGACGGCGAAGAGCGATTGCGCCGTCGTCGTAGGCGCGCCCGTCAGGGCGGACGGCAAATTGTACGATTGCGCTGTCGTGCTGAACGGCGGCAGGGCGGTCGGCGTCGTCCCAAAGACCGCGATCCCCAATTACGGCGAATTCTACGAGGGCAGATATTTCGCGTCGGCAAAGGACGCGGTCGCGAAAGAGGCGCGCGTCGGAGCGCAAGTCGTTCCGTTCGGCGCCGACCTGCTGTTCCGTTGCAAGGGCATGCCCGAGTTTTGTTTCGGCGTCGAGATTTGCGAGGACATGTGGGGCGCGAAGTCGCCGTCGTCCGAGCTGTGTGCGGCGGGCGCGACGATTGTGTGCAACCCGTCCGCGAGCGACGAGATCGTCGGCAAGGCGGAATATCGCCGCCTGCTCGTGCGCGCGGCGTCGGGCAAGGGGCTGTGCGGTTATGTCTATGCGGACGCCGGCGTCGGCGAGAGCACGACGGACGCGGTGTTTGCAGGCCACGACATCATTGCCGAGGACGCGGCGGTGCTCGCCGATAGCGCGCCTTTCGGCAAAGGTGCGGCGGTCGCGGTCATCGACGTGTTCAAATTGGCAAGAGAGAGGAGAGCGCGCAATACCTTCGGCGCGGCGGTCGGAATGCGAGAGGTCGAATTTGAGTGCAAACTCACCGAGACCGAGCTCGGTCGCAAGCCGTCGCGTACGCCGTTCGTGCCCGTCGACAACGAGGGCAGAGAGGGGCGGTGCAAACTCATACTCGCGATCCAAGCCAATGCGCTTGCAAAGCGAATTACGCACACGGGCGCCAAAAAAGTGGTAGTCGGGCTGTCGGGAGGGCTTGACAGCGCGCTTGCGCTTTTGGTCGCCGTAGACGCGGCGAAGATATCCGGGCTTGCGCCCAAAGACGTGCTTGCGGTGACGATGCCGTGCTTCGGTACGACGTCGCGTACTCGCTCCAACGCCGAGACGCTCGCAGAGGGGCTGGGCGCCGACTTCAAAGAGGTCAAGATAGGCGAGGCGGTCAAGGTCCATCTTGCGGACATCGATCATCCCATCGACCTGACCGACGTGACGTACGAGAACGCGCAGGCGAGAGAGCGCACGCAGGTGCTGATGGACATCGCCAATATGTGCGGCGGCATAGTCGTCGGCACAGGCGACCTGTCCGAAGTCGCGCTGGGCTGGGCGACCTACAACGGCGATCACATGTCGATGTACGGCGTCAACGCGTCCGTGCCCAAGACGTTGATCAGATATGTCGTCCGCTACTATGCCGAGACGTGCGGCAACGCCGCGGCGAGCCGTGCGCTCAACGACATCCTCGACACACCGATCAGTCCCGAGCTCATCCCGGCAAAGGACGGCGAGATCGTCCAAAAGACGGAAGAGATCGTCGGCTCGTACGAGCTCAACGACTTTTTCCTCTACTATGCGATGCGCTACGGGTTCCGTCCTCGCAAGGTACTGCGGTTGGCAAAACTTGCGTTCGACGACGTCGACGAGGGGGCGCTCAAAGCGGCGCTCGCCAAGTTCTACCGCCGCTTCTTTTCGCAGCAATTCAAGCGCAGCTGCACGCCCGACGCACCCAAGGTCGGCTCGGTCGCGCTGTCGCCGAGAGGGGATTGGAAGATGCCGTCCGACGCGTGCCCCTCGGCATGGCTTGACGACTTGAAGTGATCTGCGCGGCGGTTGTTCCGTCCGCGATCTCGAAGCAGAGCATAAAAACGGCGCCCCCGAAAGGAGGCGCCGAAGTTTAGTCTTTTTAGAGCATCGAATTGAGGATTGCAATGGATTCGCTCATGTCGTTGTCGCGTTCGGTGTAGGAGTACCAGGTGTAGGACTGAGAATCGGCGGAGCCTTTGTACCAAAAGATTGCCGCACCGATTTCGCCGCTCCATGTCTCATCGGTCTGATAGAATTTCATCAAGCCGCATTCC
>CABKMX010000074.1 GCA_902373595.1 uncultured Christensenellaceae bacterium | reverse complement strand
GCAATAACACTATGCTACGGATATATTATAACACAACATTCGCAGCTTGGCAATACCCAATTTGAATTTTTTGCAAAATTGACAAAATTGCCGCTCGAAAAAGCATGATTTTTGACAAAACACGGTTTTGACATAAAAATGCGGCACGGTCAAGCCGTGCCGCAACGTGTTCAAGCCAATCTCGAAGCGACCGCTTTGAGGAAGTCCTCGGTCGAGAGCGACTTCGCCGCCGTCTCACCCTTCCAGATCGCCGCGAGGTCGCCGGTCATCTCTCCGGACTCGATTGTATCGATTGTCGCCCTTTCGAGTCTGTCGCCGAACTCGGCGAGGGCGGCGTTGCCGTCGAGCTGTCCGCGTTTGCGCAATGCGCCCGACCACGCGAAGATGGTCGCGACGGGGTTGGTCGAAGTGGTCTTGCCCTCTTTGTACTTGTAATAGTGGCGAGTGACGGTGCCGTGCGCCGCCTCGTATTCGTAGTTGCCGTCCGGCGAGACGAGCACCGAGGTCATCATCGCCAGCGAACCGAACGCGGTCGCGACCATGTCGCTCATCACGTCGCCGTCATAGTTTTTGCACGCCCAGATCATGCCGCCCTTGCTGCGAATGACGCGCGCGACGGCGTCGTCGATGAGGGTGTAAAAATACTCGATGCCGGCGGCGCCGAACTTGGACGCATACTCCTTTGCGAAGATCTCGGCAAAGATGTCCTTGAAGCGGTGGTCGTATGTCTTGGAGATGGTGTCCTTCGCCGCGAACCAAAGATCCTGCTTGCGGTCGAGCGCATAGTTGAAGCAGCTGCGCGCAAAGCTCTTGATGCTGGCGTCGGTGTTGTGCATGCCCATCACCACTCCGCCCGTCTTGGCGAAGTCGAAAATCTCGAGCACGCGCTCGGAGTTCTTGCCGCTGATGACGAGGCTCGCCTTCTCGCCCCTGCCGACGTACGCCTCGACGTCCTTGTAGATGTCGCCGTAAGCGTGTCTCGCAATCGTGATCGGCTGCTCCCAGGTCGGAATGTAGGGCACGACGCCGTTGACCATGATCGGCGTGCGGAAGACGGTGCCGTCAAGTATCGCCCTGATTGTGCCGTTGGGGCTCTTCCACATCTGAGTGAGGTTGTACTCGGTCATGCGCTGGGCGTTGGGCGTGATTGTCGCGCACTTGACGCCGACTCCGAGCCTCTTGACCGCCATCGCCGCCTCGTGAGTGACCTTGTCGCCGCTCGCCTCGCGCGAAGGCAGACCGAGATCGTAGTATTCCGTTTTGAGATTGACAAACGGTTTGAGCAAAATGTCCTTGATCATCGCCCAAATGACGCGCGTCATCTCGTCGCCGTCCATCTCGACCAGCGGCGTGTCCATACGGATTTTTTCCATCTATTTCTCCTTGGGCATTGCCCTAAAATTGTTATCGCAAGTAGGCTCAAGCGCGAAAAGCTCGCGCTTTCGAAAGTAATTATATTATTTTGCCGGCGATTTTGCAAGCATTTGAACCTCGCATTCAGGTATTGAAAGAGCAACGGAGAATCGAATTTGTACTTTTTTTCGCCGCTCGGCGCAATCGCCTGCTCAATCAGCGCGTCGACGACGTCCGCCGCGCTCATTCCGAGCGGCTTGAACAGATATGCCGCGAGCGAGCCGGGCACGGTGTTGACCTCGCCGACACAGACGCTGCCGTCCGCGACGAAAAAGTCGACCCTGACCACTCCCCTTGCTCCCAGCGCGCGGTATATCTTCTCCGTCGCCGCCTTGATCTCGTCCGACAGCGCCGAAGGTATCTTCGCCGGGCACTCCCTGCCGGGCGCGTCCTTTGCGCCGCGAAGATATTTGTCCTCATAGCCGAGCATCTCATGCCACGGCACTATGCGTTCCGTCTCGGACACGACGATCTCACCGCCTCGCGTCAGGCAGGCGCAATTGACCTCTTCGAAGTCGACGAACGCCCTCTCGATCAAGACGTCGTCGTCAAAACATCGCGCGACAGCGACCGCATTTGCGACCGCGTCTCTGTCTCGGCAAACGGCGACGCCGATCGAGCTGCCCTGACGGCACGGCTTTACGCACAGCGGAAGTCCCAATTCCGCGACCGCGTCGTCGGCGATTTCGTCGTCGGTCATCGAGACGGGATAGCTCCTCCACTTTGCCGAGCGCAGTCCGAGCGCATCAAAAAGCCGCTTTGACAAAACCTTGTTCATTCCGATTGCCGAGCCCTCGACCGAGACGCATGTATACGGCAATTTGAGTGAGGACAGCATGCCTTGCACCTCGCCGTTTTCGCCGCTGCCGCCGTGAGTGCAAACGACCACGCACTCGGGACGGGCAAACGGCACAAGCACGCCCGTTCGCTTGCGGTACAGCCCGCGCTCGGTCAAATATACCCTTCGGCGGCGCGCCTTCTTGCCGAGATAGGTCGCAATCGAGCACGCGTCCTTGGGCGAAAAAAATCCCTCTTCGGTCATATAGACGGGCACGACGGCGTGCCGCCCCTTGAGCGCGTTCATCACCTGAATGCCGGTGATTACGGAAACCTCCTTTTCGCACGAATCGCCGCCGTAAAGCACTGCGACAAGCATAGTTGCACCTCCATATATTTTTTGCCGCGTCCATTATATGCGCGTTTGCGTCAATAGTTGTCCGGCAGATCGTTTTGGATGAGCAGGACGGACGCGCCGTCCAAAGCGGTCGCGAACAGCCTCTTCGCGTCCTCGAGATCGCGCGCGACGTACAGCTTGCCGAGATAGCCCGCGTTCGCAAGGCCTCTCTCGATGTCGGCGGCGTTGGGGCCTATCGCGATTGCGATATCCGCTACAGCGGCGAGCTCGTGCCCCAGCTCGAAGTTGAGCCTCGCGCCCTCTTTGCCTCCCTCGACGATGCCCTGAGTCGCGACCGCCCTCCTCCCCTCGAACAGCCCGAGCGCGTCAAACGCGTTTTTCACCCCCGCGGGATTGGCGTTGTAGCTGTCGTCGATGATTGTCAACGCGCCGGTCTTGATGAGCTGCATGCGGTGCGGCGCCGGTTCGAGAGCCGCGACCGCCGCGGCAATCTCCTTCGCCGTAACGCCAAGGTCGTGCGCAGCGCAGGCGGCGAGAGCGACGTTCTCGATGTTGGCGCGCCCCAAAAGCCGGGTGCGGCACTCCGCCCTCTCGCCGTCGCAAAAAACGAGCGTGAACGCGCTGCCCTCCGCCGAGAGCGATACCCCCTCAACCGCACAGTCGCCGCAGTCTCCCGACGACAGCGCACGGCATCCGCACTCGCGATACATCCGCGCCGCCCCGCCGTTGCGCGTGTTGAAACAGCACGTACCTCCGTGCGCGGCGAGATGATCGGGCAATTCCCTCTTTGCCGCAAAGACGTTTTCGAGCGACCCGAACGTCTCCAAATGCTGCTCCGCTACGCCCGTCACCAGCCCGTATGAGGGCTCGATCATTTTGCATATCTCGGCGACGTCGCCCCTCTTGCGCGCGCCGACCTCGGCAATGAAGATCTGCGCGTCCTTGGGCATCGCGGCGACGCTGAGGCATATCCCGGCAGGCGTGTTGTAACTCTTCGGCGACGCGAACACGCGATAGCGCGAGGACAGCATCGCGGCGAGATAGGTCTTGACCCCCGTCTTGCCGAAACTGCCGGTGATCGCGATCGTCAACAGCTCGGGCTTTGCGGCGAGCGCACGGCGGCAGCGGCGTTTGTATCTCGCGGCGATCGCCCTCTCACCGGGCAGCGAAAGCGCGAGCGCGACATAAGCCGCAACGGGAACAAGCGCATATGCCGCCGCGACGAAAAGCCCCGACCACCTCATTCCCGCGCCCCTCGCCGCAAACTCTGCCGCGACCCCCGCCGCCGCACAGACAAACAGCCCCGACGCGCACAGTCTGACAAAGCGCGCGGTGACGCGCGGCGGAGTTTTGGCAAAGCGTTTGAGCGCGCGCACGGTCAGCGCGACGGCAAACGCGGCGAAAAACGGCGCAAGCGCAAAATATGTCAATACGTCCGCAAACAGCGCGGCAAGCGCTCCCACCGCCGCCGCGGCGAGCGCAGACAGCTCCGCACTCAAAGCGAATTTGCGCGCCTTGCGGTCGCGTACCGCGCGGTAACCGGACAATTGGAACAGCGCAAAGAACGGCAGCGCCGCAGCGAGCGTCCCGAGCGTGCAAAACGCCGCGATCATTTCCCCTCCTTCGCCAACACGCGTATCGCCGCCGCGATCGAGGCGGCGTGTTCGAGATAGCAAAAATGCCCTCCGCTCAACCCTATCGCCGCGCCGTCCGCGACGAGACGAGCGATCTTTTTGGCGGTATACGGCGGCGTTTCACGATCGTCTTTTCCATATATGACAAACACGGGCACGCAAATTTTGCGCAATTGCTTTTCTTGATGATTGTTCACCGCGAGTTTGAATACCTCTCTCAGACAGCCCTGCGCCGCCCGGTAATCGTCCGAGCCGAACCTCGACACATCCAGCCCCAGCCGCCGCCGCAGTTTGAACGCCGCCACCTTGCAGAAGCGGCGCAAACTTCGCCTAGGTCTTACCCCTGCGGACGAGATCAGCACAAGTCCTTTGACCGACTCTGGATGCCGCGCGGCGAGCGAGATCGCGACCCGTCCGCCGAACGAGTGCGCGACAATCACCGCGCCGCCGACGGCAATCCGACGCATCCACTCGGCGATCCCGTCCGCATATTCGTCGACGGTCATAGCCCTGTCGAGCGGCGTCGAACCGAAACCGAACAGGTCGGGAGAATAGCGGTCGAACTCGCCCAATCTGAGCGCGAGCGCGTCCAAAGAATGCCTATCCCCTCCCCAACCGTGCAAGAATACAAGCGGCGCGCTTTCGCTCCCGTCGCCGCGGCGGAACGTATATTCGACGATGACCTCTCACCTCTATAATATTGATAATATATAATATTCGGCGCCGGCGGGAGGCGTTACCGCCGCCAAGAGAAGCGCGACGCCCTCTCCCTCCACTTGACTGCATCTGTCCGACATGTTATAATGACAGTGCCGGGTACATGCTTGTACGCCGCAAAACAAAATTTGCATTGGGTGACAATATGGACGAAAATCAACAAAACGAACTCAAACCGACCGACAACGCCGACCAAACGTACGAGCTCAAACGCATCAACAAAAAGCTCAACGACACCTTGTTTCACCTCGAAAAGATGCACAAGTACATCTTGGTCATGCTGATCATGGCGGCGGTGGTCATACTTCCCATTGTCGTGATCGCTTGGATCTATTGCATCGACATCTTGATGGGAGCATAAACTTCCCTTTGAAATCGCGGCCATTCGGGAACTGCAAAATATTATGCCTCCCCGCCCATCATTGAGCAAGTCAAAAGATGATAGGATCCCGCGCCGCGCGTATGTGGGAAAGCCGACATAAAAAATATCCGACGGCGTTTTGCCGTCGGAATTTTTTGTCGGTTCTCGCAGTTGCAATGCTCCTTGCCTGCCCGTCATTGAGCCAAGCCTAAAAAAGACCGCGCCGCGCGTATGCGGACAAGCCGACATAAAAAATATCCGACGGCGTTTTGCCGTCGGAATTTTTTGTCGGTGCTCGCAGTTGTAATACTCCTTGCCTGCCTGTCATTGAAACAAGCCCAAATTAGACCGCGCAGCGGTTAGGAAGACGAGCCGAAAGAATGAGGACGACAAATATTTGTCGTCCTCATTTTTCGGTTTAGTTTTGAGCGAGAGATTTTCCGCTCAGACAAGTCATCTTTGTTCCGCACCACCTTTGGGGTGCGGCACTTCTC
>CABKMX010000073.1 GCA_902373595.1 uncultured Christensenellaceae bacterium | reverse complement strand
GCGGCGTATCCCCAAAATGTCGGCGGCGGCGAGCAGACACTCGACGTCGCCCGCCGTCTGTCTGCCGTTCGTATCGGGTGCGACGTTGACGACAAGCACGTTGCCCTGCGCGGTCAGCGAGCGGTATTTTTCGGCGATGTAGTCCGCGCCGGCGAGCTTGTCCTTTTCGTACTTGGGGTCCCAAAACCAATTGTTCGGCGGGCGCATGCAGATCGTCGCCTCGAAGGGCAGATAGTAGCTCTTGCCGCCGTGAGAGTAGAGCTTGGGGTCGTCTGCGGGCGGAAAGAAGGGGTCCCAAAGACGAAAATCGGTCGGGAAATAGCGTATCGGCATCCCCTCGCGGTATCTGTGCGGCAGATAGCGGCGCGACGTCAATTTGAACAGCCCCGCCTTGCCAATCGTGTTGTTGACCGCAAACGCGATGTTCGGCTGCAACCTGTGCGCGAGATCGTACAGCCGCGCCACGTCCCATTGCCAAGGATGCTTGTCCCACGCGCCGTCCAGCCAAAGCTCGCATATCTCGCCGTATTTGCCGCCCAAAAGCTCGGTCAAATGCGCGCACATCAGGTCGTGGTAGGCGGCGTTGTCCTTGTAACACGGCTCGTGACGATCCCAGAGCGAGTAGTACAGCCCCAGCCCGACGCCGTATTTCTTGCACGCCTTCGCAACTTCGGCGACGACGTCGGTCGGGCAGGGCGACTTGTTGACGCAATAGTCGGTCGTCGTGGTGTCCCAAAGACAAAATCCGTCGTGATGTTTTGTGATCAGAATGACATAGTTCATCCCGGCTTCGTAGGCGTTGCGCACCCAGCCGTCCGCGTCGATCGACGTCGGGCGATAGCCGGACACGGGCAGGCGCCCGTCCGACCACTCGGTGTCGTAAAAGGTGTTGATTCCGAAATGAATGAACATGCCGTACTTGCGCTCCATTTGAGCGCGCTGCGCGGCGTTGGGCAATGTCGAAGGCGTCAATGTAATCATAATTTTCTCCCTGTGGTGATCCGCAAAAACAATGTAACATACGCGTGCGAGTTTGTCAATGCGAAATCGGTTGCCGCTGCAACTCCGAGCTCATTCGTAGCGGCGTCTCAAGTGCCGAGATGTTTCCGAAATCGGAATATTTTGTTCAAAAATTCGCAAAAGTTCCGAAATCGGAATATTTTTGCAAAAAATCATAGAAAGTTTCCGAAATGGGAATTTTCTCAAAAAGGAAATAAATTTTCCGGTTTCGGAATAACTTGTCGGTAAAACATTGACAGTTGCATTGAGCATATGAGATAATTTTTTTGACAGATATTGTCGGGAAAGAAAAGAGATGTTGTTTGAGAAGAGGTTTTTGATTTACAGAGTCATGGCGGCCTTGCATTGTCGTCGTTTCTGTGCCGACAGCATCGAGGCGAATGCGGACAATAAGCTTTACAAAAAATGAAAAGACCATGAAGATCATCATCGTAGGAGCTGGTATTGGCGGACTTGAGGCGGCGAGGCTGTTGGCGTACGCCGGGGCGGAGGTGTTCGTCGTCGAAAGGGCGGCGGACGCGGCGCATATGCGCTGCGACGTGACGGACGACGTCGATCCGTCTATCTTCGACAGGTGCGGTCTTCCCGTGCCGCACGATAGCTTCCCAAAAAGAGATTGGACGTTTGTCGCGCCCGGCGGCGGAGTGCGCGAAATGCACGAGGCGGCGCCCGACATCTCGGTGAACAGGCGCGAACTCGACAGAATGCTGATCATCGGCGCGGAAAAAGCCGGCGCGGAGATGGTGTGGGGTGTGAAGTGCGAGGGCGCAATCGTCGAGGATGGACGCGTCGTCGGCGTAAAGGTGAACGGCGAAGAGGCGTATGCCGATCTCGCCGTGGACAGCGGCGGAATGGACTCCGAACTCAAGGCGAGCCTCCCGGACGAGATGAAGACGGACATGTATGAGGACGATGAAAAATTTGCCGTTTTTCGAACTTTTTTCAAGAGAATTGAAGGCGCAGAAGAGCCGCAATACAGCGACAAAGTCTATCTCAAACATCTCGGCGAAAAGGGAATCTCTTGGGCGATTAGGCGCGGCGATGTCGATGACGTCTTGATCGGAGCGGTCGGGAGTTTGAACATCGGCGACATGAACAAAAGACTTGAAGCGCTGAGGGCGGACGACGCGGGTATCGGTACGAAACGGGCAGCGATTTTTCAATATCCCGGTGCGCTTCCCGTCGACGATGGCGATTGCGCCCGGATATGCGGCGGTTGGCGACGCCGCCTATTTGACAATCCCCATGCTCGGCAGCGGAATAGCGTCGGCGCTGATCTCGGCACATCTGCTTGCGGAGTGCGTCGCGCCCAATCACACGTGCGGCGGCGACGCAAAAAGTCTGACTTCGCGCGAAAACTTGTGGAAATATCAAGTATTCTTGTACAAGACATTTGCAGAATATTGCGGAGTCGACGTGATGAAGAGGGGCGTGCTGTCGCTTGACGACGAGACGCTCGACCTGCTCTTGACGTCGGGCGTATTGACTAACGAAGAGGTGTGCGCGCTCGCAAAGGGCAGGATGCTCTCCTTGGGCGTCGGAGAATTGATTTCAAAGGCAATCAAAGCCGGCAGCCGCGCATACAAGCTGCTTCCCGTCGCCGCGATGCTGCGCAGGGCAAAGAGAGCGACGGCAATCGCTCGCTCGATTCCCCAAGCTTTCGACGAGGGAGCAATCGCCGCGTGGGAGAAAAGATTGAAAAGGGCGGTGAGGGGCAAAAGATGACGTCTTGTCGCGCCGTTTATTGCGCGCATATTGTTGACATTCGCGCG
This sequence comes from uncultured Christensenellaceae bacterium, assembly GCA_902373595.1. GTDB lineage: Bacteria > Bacillota > Clostridia > Christensenellales > UBA3700 > Ornithoclostridium > Ornithoclostridium faecigallinarum. Next base: position 3,117 of record CABKMX010000073.1, on the reverse strand, counting down.
ATAAAGTAATAAACTTGTAACCATGGTGACAATGAGTGTGCTGCAAGAGGAGGCGGCATTCACAAAAGACAAACACTTCGACTGTTCGGATGAGTTCTTCGACTCGCCCGTTTGGTTCGGTCTTCTCGTGCTCGGGTGTGCGATTCCGTATTGGTTTTCGCAATATGCTATAGCGTTCGGCTTTTGCGCGGTCGCGCTCGCCGTCGCGTTGATTTTTACTCGCAATACGATGCCCGCGTTCAGTGCGTTCATCATGTGCACTCTCGCCGTCATCGAGCAATATAAGATCACGACCGAAGAGATTTTCGGCTATGCGTGGGTGCTAATTCCTGTCGCCCCGGCTTTCATCTTCCATATCATTCGATATATGCCGCTCAGGGAAAAATATCGCCCGAGCAAGACGTTTTTGCCGCAGATTGCGGTGACGGTCGTGCTGATGATGGGCGGAGCCGGAAGTATAAGCGCGGCGATGTATTTCCGTCTTGCGCCGCTTTACTATGTGTTGTTTTTGGGACCGGTGCTGCTCGGCATGATGACTCTGATGCAGAGCGACATTCCAAAAAAAGGCGAATATATCTCCAAATATCTCGCCAAGACGATGATGGCGGCGGCGTTGCTGTTGCTGCTGATGTGGTTCGCCTGCTGTCTCAAAGAGGGGTTCGGCATACGCTTGCCGTACCGCCAATGGAAAAACAATGCCGGCAACTTCATGCTGTTCGCCGCGCCGCTCACTGTGTGGTACGGCATCAAGAAGAAGTGGGGAGTGGTCTTTATCGGCTTCGCGACCTTGCAGGCGCTGTCCGTCGCGATGTCGGGCTCGCGCGGCTCGACGTTGATGATGGCGGTCGTCTTTCCGCTTTCGCTGATTGTCTATCTCATCAATGTCAAGGGGTGGCGCAGGCTCGTCGATATGCTGCCCGTCATCATAGCCGCCGTCGCGATGCTCGCCTATTTCTTGCCCAACGGAGCAGAAAATCTGCTCAAATATATCGAGGACTTTGACATCAACGACAGCAGCGGCAGAGACAACCTCTACGCCGAGGGCTTAAAAAACTTCCTCGAATATCCCATATTCGGCACCGGTTTGGGCTATCGCAACGACGTAGTATATCCGCTCAACGACATGGCAATCTTCTGGTACCACAGCACGCCGATTCAGATCATTGCCTCGATGGGTATCTTCGGCGCGATGGCGTATATCTATCAATTCGCCGTCCGCATGCGCATAGGGTTGAAAAACAGCGCGTTCCATATCTGCACGCTGCTCGGCTTCCTCGGATTCGAGGGCTATTCGTGCGTAAACACCGGCGACTTTACGCCGCTTCCGTTCGCGTTCTTGGCTGTCTACATGTTTTTGGTCTTGGAGAAGTGCAACGACGACGCAGAGTTTATGAAAAGCGAACAAAAAGAAAACATCTTGAAAGAGGTGCAGCGATGAACGAAAAGAGGTTTGAAAAGGTCTACTCCCAAGGCGTTATGCAGGGCGTCGAGATTTGGGTCGACACCGCAACGGGAGTCAATTATATGTTTTGCTACGGCGGCAACGCGGGCGGACTTACGCCGCTGCTCGACAGCGACGGCAAGCCCATTGTCACGGGCAGACAAGAGGACAATCTCAAGTTTTGATGAAAGGGAAACAAATTGTGAACGCCCAAGAATTCGAGCGCGAACTCAACGCTTGTTTCAAGGGCAAAGTCTTCAGACGCGCGCTTGCCGGCGGCGTCGGTTTCAGCTGTTCGGGCAATAAGACAATCGGCGAAGGACAGACGCCGATTTGGCTCTTCTTCGGCGACAGCGCAGGATATCTGTTCGCGTGGGACGAGGGACTCATGCGCTTCGAGGCGATGAGCGAAGACGCCGCGCACGCGCAAATAAGTCAAGACATATCCGCAAAATTTCAAGAACTCGAGCTGACGTGCCTCGGCAAAACCGCGGTTGCGTTCAAAGTTTCGGCGACCGATTGCGCGCCGTATATACCGGGCGATTGTGACGCTCAAAGCTTCCTGTCGGGAGAGGAGAAGGGGCTGCTGCCCGAGAAGATTTTTATCTCTTTTGACGACGGCAGCGAAATCGCAATCGGAGGCAATCTCGATTGCGCGGAAATCGAGGTCATTCACCGATAAATTTTGATGTCTATTCCGGCGGCGAAACGACGCCGCTTTTTGAATCGGTTCAACGCGAAACCGGCGTGCAACGCTTATATCGCGTTTGAAAGCCATACGCCCGATTTACTACATCGTCGCACGGATATGCGCGCAATGCGCACATCGTGCGCGCGTGTTTTCGCGTATATTTTTTAAAAATTTGGTTGACGAATTTTGTCGAATATTTTATAATTATTATTGATAGTGCGCGACGGAGCGCTCAAAGGGAGGAAAGGTCCGCGTTTTTCGGGCAGAGAAGTCATGCTGAACTCGTTCTATTTCGACACTTTGGATTATGATGGCAGGCGAGCTTACAATGCCATACTGTCCGCTCTGCAAAACGGCGAGCGCGAATGCACAATCGAAGCGCGGGATCGGCAGTCGGCGGAGCGCGTTTGGAAGGCGGTCGTATTGGACAATCCGGATATCATCAACTATCCCGGACTTGTTTGCTCGGGCAGCTATGCCGGCGAACAGTTCACTTTCAGTCTCGATTACGGCGACGTTGACGCCGCGCTTTACGAACGCAGGCTCGGCGCGCTCAGGGACGAGATCGAGGCCGCGCTTCCGCTCGGCGCGTCCGACCTCAAGGTGTTTGAGGTCATTTACGAAAAACTTGCCTCAAAGATTGAATACGGCTACGACGAATGGGACGAATTTTGTTCCATACCGCGCGGCGAGATGCAAAGAATCGCGGGATTTTTGACCGAAAACAACAAGATTTTCACAGCGTACGGCGCCGTGACCGAATCGCACGCGGTATGCCAGGGGATAGCCAAACTCTTCAAAATTCTCTGTAACGGGTTCGGGCTGCAGTGCGCGGTCACCGAGGCTTATATGGGCTCGACAATCCCCGAGAATCACCTCGCCGACCACATGCTCAACGTCATAGAATTGGACGGCAGACGCGCGTTCGTCGACGTCACGATGGGGCTTTCGGAGGGGACGATGGTCAGATACGACAGCTTTATGG
>CABKMX010000072.1 GCA_902373595.1 uncultured Christensenellaceae bacterium | reverse complement strand
CCGAAGATGAGCACGACGCAGAGCATCAGCGAAACCAAAGCCAGGCACAGTCGTCTTTTAGTGTTCATTTAACCACCTTTATGTTGATTATTTGTCTATTATAATATTTTTCTTTTATTATAACAAAAACATTATAATCAATGCGCGCAAAAAAAGCAATTAAATAGCGGTGAAAAATTGCGCCTTTGCACCCCTCTTTCGTCAAAGCGCCGAAAGAGGGGCGGCGCGGACGGCAGAACGGCGCGGCGAAGAGGATGGCAAAGATGAAAAATTCGCGACATGTATGCGATTTGACGTCATTTTTGCGCAAAAGTGTGCGGCAGATCGCGCCTTATCACCGCAAGCATTGCGAGGCGCGTCTTTTCGGCGAGAGCGCTCAAAAGCAGTTTTACGAGCATCAGCAAACCCAATATGACGAGAAAGATCCCGAAAGCGCGCGACAGAGTTTCGTCCTTTGAATTGCAGGCGAGCAGCGAGAACAGCGCGCACACCGTCGCAGCCGGGATGGCGGTAGGAGCGATCGCGTCCTTTTGTATCAACCCGTTCTTTGCGTGTACGGCGAGGGCGGTCGCCGCCATCGGGACGAATGCGATGAGATTGACCGCCGCGGCAGTCTTTTGCGGGACGTCCGCGAGCAACGTCATCAAGGGTATCAGCAGCGTTCCTCCGCCCAGCCCCATACCTCCGAGGACGCCGCCTGCAAAACCGATGGCAATGAGAACGGCGGTATTCACAGTGAGAGTTTGAGCCCCGCGGCGATCATAAGGGCATAAAAGAGCAGCGAAAGCCCGCGGGAATTTATCTTTTTGAGCAACAGCGCGCCTGCGATCCCGCCGACGAACACGCCGGCGCATGACGGCAGTATGACCGACGGGTCTGCCGCCCCCTTTGCGAGATAGACCGCGCCGCTGATCAGCGACAGCGGCAATATGATCGCGATCGCGGTCGCGTGAGCCTTTTTGGACGGCACGCCGGTCAGCGTCATCGCGGGTACGGCGATCATGCCTCCCCCTCCGCCGAAGAGTCCGTTCGCCGCTCCGACCGCGACGCCGAAAATCGCGGAGAGGAGAGGGCGGTTTTTGCGCTTTGATGTCAGAATTTCCATGACATTGTTGTGCGCGCAATGGGTGAACATATGCCGATATGCTCATTGCGGCAATGAAGATATCCGCATTTACGGGTATGGTCGAACGACGATATCTTCATATGTTCATATGGCGGTAAAAGTGCAAAAGATATGAGCGTATGAGCGCTCGTTCATCAAAAGCCGGCGCCGGGCGGTCATATCGCGCCGGGGCGCGAATATGCTGTCTTGAGGTGGAGATGGAAAAGACATCGAGGGCGCTTTCCGAGGCGCGGTACATTCTTGAGACGGGCTGCACGTTGAGGCAGTGCGCGGCGGTATTCGGGGTGGGCAAAAGCACGGTGCACGCCGATGTGACGGCAAGACTTGCGGCGATCGATCCCGCGCTGGGCGAAGAGGTCGCGCGCGTGCTGGAACGCAATCTCGAGATAAGACATATTCGCGGCGGCGAAAGCACGCGAAAAAAGTATCGCGCCCTGAGATCAGAGCGCGGATAATCGACACGGGCACCGAAAAAATCAATTCTTCGGCGGTTGCCAAAGATTGTTGCGTTCGGGGTGGAACAGCGCGCTCATCATCAGCTTTTTCGCGTTGGGCGAAATGCTTTCCGCGGTCTCGATCATACGCTTGACGTCCTCGCGTCCCGTGTGTTTGTCTTCGGGGCACGGATTGAAGACGACGGGCAGCGACAGCCTGCGGCACAGCCCCGACAGGTACTTCTCTTCGACATAGATGAACGGACGGATCAGCGTGACGCCGGTGCGGCTCATATACGACTTCGGCGCAAAGGTGGACAGCCTTCCTTCGAACAGCAGCGACAGCAAAAACGTACCGAGGACGTCGTCGGCGTGGTGGGCGAGCGCGAGTTTGTTGCATCCCGCCTCGATCGCGGCGTTGTTGAGCGCGCCGCGGCGCATCTTGGAGCAAAGGCTGCACGGAGAGGACTCCTTGCGCCGCTCGAAGATGATCTCGGCGATGTCCGTCTTGACGACGGTCAAAGGCACGCCTATGCCGTCGCACCAGTCGCGAAGCGCTTTGACTTGGGCGGGGTCGGTGTCCTTGAATCCCATATCGATGTTGATCGCGCGCAGTTCGAATTTTTCGGGCGCGAATTTTTTGTACGCGGCGAGCACGGCGAGCAGGGCGGTGCTGTCCTTGCCGCCGCTTACGCCGACGGCGATGCTGTCGCCGTCGGCGATCATTTCGTAGTCGTTGATCGCCTTGCGCGTGAGCGCGAGTAATTTTTGCATATTGATATTGTAGCGGAAATCGTCTCGATTTGCAACGAAAGCGCGCCGAAAAGTCCCGTTCGGAAGCAAAGCGAAGCGACTTTTTTGCGCGGCGTCATCGGCGGAGCGGCGGCAATCCCTCGGACAAAGAAAGTTTTTCGGCTCGAAGTCGGCAGCCGAGCGCTGTTATTGACTTGCGGGGATCCGTATGGTATAATCGGAATATGGACAGACCCAACATAGTCGTTTTCTTTTCGGATCAACAGAGGCGCGACACCGTCACGCCTCGGGTGACGCCGCATCTTTACGCGATGGCGGAAGAGCGCGGCGTCCGCTTCGATGACGCGGTGACCTGCCAGCCCGTATGCGGTCCGGCGCGCGCTTGCGTGCAGACGGGGCAATACGCGACGCGGACGGGCTGTTTCACCAATGCGCGCGCTCTGCCGGAGGACGCCGACACAATCGCAAAGATATTGAGGCGCTGCGGCTATCGCACCGCCTATGTCGGCAAGTGGCATTTGGCGTCCGGGATGACGGACGAAGAGGGGCGGTACGAGACAAAAGCCGTGCCCGAGGCGAGGCGCGGAGGATACGAATACTGGCGCGCGTCGGACGTGCTGGAATTCACTTCGGACGGCAGCGGCGGCTATGTGTTCGACGAGGCGGGGCGCAAACTGACTTTCGAGGGCTGCCGCGCCGACCGCATCACCGATTTCGCGCTCGAATTCATACGCGGAGCGGACGCGGACAAGCCGTTTTTTCTGTTTTTGTCGCACATCGAGCCGCATCATCAAAACTCGAGCGGCAGGTTCGAGTGCACGCCCGGGGACAGGGCGGCGGTGGAGGGAGAACCGCTTCCCGAGGATCTGCGCGGATTCGGCGTCGACAGGGATCAATGGGAAGACTATCTCGGATGCTGCCACGCGCTTGACCGCAACTTCAAACGCGTCGTAGACGCGCTCGCGCAGAGGGGTGTGCTCGAAAACACTGTCGTCTTTTACACTTCGGACCACGGATGCCACTTCAAGACGCGCAACGCCGAGTACAAGCGGTCGTGCCACGAGGCGTCGATAGCGATCCCGATGTATGTTTTCGGCGGAGGATATGCAAAGGGGGCTTTCGGCGGCGTCGTCAGCCTGCTCGATCTGCCGGCGTCGGTGCTTCGCGCGGCGGGCGCGGACATTCCGGACGCATTCGACGGGCTCGATCTGCTTGCGCAGGCGCAAGGGGACGTCTCGCGCGAGGCGGTCTATATCCAGATCAGCGAAGACAAGCTGGGCAGAGCGGTGCGTACGGACCGATGGACTTATGCGGTCAGGGCGCCGCGCCGTTCGGACGGGTGGAGCAAACCTTTTTCGAAAGTGTACGTCGACGACTATCTGTACGATCTCCGCGCCGACCCTGCCGAGACGCGCAATCTCATCCACAGCAAAGAACACCGCGAAGTCAAGGCGCGGCTGAGGAAGATGCTGATCGATCTTGCGCGCCGCGCGGGGGAGCCGCCTTTCGTCGTCAGGGGCAGGCTGATCGCGCCGAAGAGGTGACGGCGGAAAGGCAGTCGAATGCGGCGCCGCAAAAACGGAGCGCAACGGCATGTACGGAACGGCAGACGTCCGCGGCGCCGATTGCGTGATCGCGGACATTTTTCATATCGACATCACGGAGGGCTCTTCCGTTCGCGGCAAAAGAGCGCAAAGATCCCGCCTCGGCGAGGCGGGATCGAATTGTTGCGGGATCGATGGTTTTTCAGCGGTAATTGCGGTCTTCGGCAAGGAAGATCAGCGCGACCATTCCCGCGCCGACGTGTGTGCCGATCACGGTGCCGACGTCGAAGATCACGGTGTTTTCCACGCCGAATTCTTCCCGTACCGTCTTTTCGAGCGCGACGGCGTCGTCGTATGCGTCCGCATGGCCGATCGCGACAAGTTTTTGTTCGCTTTGAGGCAGCATTTTTTTGCGCATCATCTCGACGAGGAAGCGGAGCGCCTTTTTGCGCGAAATGACTTTGGCGAACGGGATGAGTTTGCCGTCGTCGTCGACGGTCAGCACGGGCTTGATGTGCAGCGTGCCGCCGATGAACGCCTCCGCCTTGCCGACTCTGCCGGTGCGTTGCAGGTGCCCGATGTCGTCGATCGTGAAAAAGCCCGTGCAGTGCGGCAAAATGCGCTCGACAAAGGCGACGCATTCGTCATAGCTTGCGCCTTCGTCGCGGTTGAGCAGGGTATAGTAGGCGGCAAGCCCTTCGATGAAACACGCGGTCTTGGAATCGATGACGGTGATGCGCCTGTCGGGGAATTCGGCGGAAAGGCTCTTTTCGGCCATCTTGAGCTGTTCGAAAGTGCCCGACAGCGCCGAAGAAAAGCCTATGTGGATTATGTCGTTGCCCGCCGCGAGGATGGGACGGAAAAATTCTTCCGCCTGATATGCGGTGATCATCGACGTCGTCGGCAGGTCCGCCGCGGTCTTTGCCTCGCGGCAGGCGTCGTAAAATTGCTTGGGGGTGAGTTTTTTGTCCGCGCCGTCGAAGAATTCGCCCTTGACGGTGTAGGACATCGGTATAATCGCGAAGTCCTCTTTCATCAAGCTTTCGGGGAAGTCCGCGGTCGCCTCGGTGGTGATCCAATAGTTGCTCATGATTTCCTCCTTTGAGTGTGCGCTCAAGTCGCGTTGCGAGCGCGTACATTCTAATGATATATAAATTTGTGTGTTTTGTCAATTTTTTGACGGCGAAGCATTGACAATGAAAAATTCGCGCGTGCAAATGCGAATATATTATATATTCGCGCGAAAATGTGGCAAACTGTGGTATTTTTCGGTGAAAATCATTCACAAAACGGTGTTGTGAGTTTTTTGAGTGATTTTACTTGCATTTTACATTACACTATTATAGAATAGATAAAAATGGCTAACGTCGTCAAAAAAAGGAGAAAGATATGAAGAGATTTGCAATGATTGCAATTGCGGCGGCTCTCGCGGTCGTCATGGCGTTCTCGTTTGTCGCCTGCGGCGGCTCCTCGATGAACTTGAGATCCGAAGTTGCCAACGTCGCTCCCAAGCTCGACCCGACCGTCGGGATCAATGGGGACATGAGCGCAATCGAGATGCTCAACGCGGCTGTCGAAAACTATTACGGAGCGGACTTCGCGATTGCGAGGACGTCCGGTTCCTTGACCACCGAGGTCATGAGTATGATGCTCACTCAGTTTGTCAAGTCGGTCACCATCAGAGACGGCGCGTCCGATGCGGACAACAAGTTGTTCTATCAGAACCAGTCCGGCACCGTCAAGGACGGCGGCATGCTCGGTTCTATGATTGACATCAAGATTTGGGAAGAGACCGACTATGTCAAGTCGGGCGATTCGGTCAACATGTATTTCAGGAGCGCGAACAGCAAGTCTTTGACCGCGCAAAAATACAACGACACCGACGGTACAATCACCGACACCTGGTTCGAATGGAATAACGGCACCGCCGACTTCACCGACGTCTTGACCTACAACAGTCTCGATGAGTATGCGAATGAGAGATATGCCGATCCGACAAAGATTTGGATGTACGTCATCAACGAGAACACCATTCTCAACGACAAGACGGTTGCCCCCAAACTCGAAACCGACCCCGACACCGGAGCGCAGTACTACACCCTCTCCGTCAGCGGCAACGTCGACAAGACC
>CABKMX010000071.1 GCA_902373595.1 uncultured Christensenellaceae bacterium | reverse complement strand
CAAGACGGTCGTTGTCCTTGTAGTCGATTGCTTTGAGACAAAGACAGTCCAAACTCACAATATCCATAAAACCTCACCGAGGTCACCGCTCTTTGAGCCGCTTGTAAAGCAGGTAGTAACCTATCTTCCCCGTGGAGCGGAACAACCTTTGCAAAATCTCTTCGGTATCGCGTGTTTCGTCACCCATATCTATGTTGTGAACAAAACGCGCGCTAATTATACTATATGTTCTTCTTGTCGTAGCCGAGGTCGCCCAGCACCGTGCCCGAATCGCGCCAGTCGGGCTTGACGCGGACGTAGAGATTGAGGAAGACCTTGGCGTCGATCATGCGCTCGATGTCGCGGCGCGCCTCGGTGGAGATCTTCTTGATCTTTTCGCCGCCCTTGCCTATGACGATGGACTTGTGCGCCTGCTTTTCGCAAATGACGTCGCAGTCGATCTCGACAAGCCCGTCTTCTCTCTCCTCAAACTTGTTGACCGCGACGCCAATGCCGTACGGCACCTCGTCGCCGAGGAAGCGCAGCGCCTTTTCGCGGACAATCTCGGTGACCATAAAGCGCATGCTGCGGTCGGTGTAGAGGTCTTCGGAATAGTACCTCTCCCCTTCGGGCAACAGCATTTTAAGCACCTTTGCGACCTCGTCGACGCCCTTGCCTTTGAGCGCAGAGATTGGCACAATCGCGTCAATGCCCTTGACGTCTTTATACTTCGAAATGAGCTCGAAAATGCGCGCCTCGTCCACGCAGTCGCACTTGTTGACGACCAGCACGAACGGCGTCTTTGAGGCTGCGTACTTGGCGATGATCTCGTCGTCGTGCGAATCGGGGCGCCTGTCGGCGGCGATGATGTAGAGTTCGACGTCCACGCCGTCGGTTGCGGCGTCGACGCTCTTCATCATGAATTCGGACAGCTTGTTTCGCGGCTTGTGAATGCCGGGCGTGTCCACCAATACCGCTTGATAGTCCTCGCCGTTGACTATGCCGATGATGCGGTTGCGCGTAGTCTGCGGCTTTGACGAAGTTATGCTCACCTTTTCGCCAACCAAGGCGTTGGTCAAAGTGGATTTGCCCACATTTGGCTTGCCCGTGACGGCAACGAATCCCGATCTCACTTTTTGTCCTCCGATAGTGTGAATGAATGCGGCAGCAATTCCGAGGCGGAAAACTCCTTGACCGCGTCCCCCTTGCAGACATAGATACGGCAGTCCTTCGCCGCAAACTCTGCGACTACTTGACGGCACGCGCCGCACGGAACAGGCTCGACGTCATCGGAATATACCGCGATCGCATCTATGCTTTTCGCGCCGTCCGCCACCGCCGAAAACACCGCGGCGCGCTCCGCGCATACGGTCAAGCCGAAAGACGCGTTCTCGACGTTGCAGCCGCTGTAATATTTGCCGCCGGCGTACACCGCCGCGCCGATCTTTACGCCGCTGTACGGCGAATAGGCGTTGACCGCGGCTCGCCTTGCGGCGTCAATCAACTTTGCGCAATCGCAACTCATACTTCCCTCGTGACGCCGCATGCGGTGAGCGCCGCCTCTTCGACCGCCCTCATCTCCGCCTTTTGGTCGTCCGTCTCGTGATCGAAGCCGAACAGATGGCACAGCCCATGCACGAACAGATAGCAAAGCTCGCGTTCGAGCGAATGACCGTACTCCTTTGCCTGCTCCTCGGCGCGTCGGTGGCAGATGACGATGTCGCCCAACATAAAGAGCCCCGTCTCGGGGTCGCGGTCGTCCTCGTGTTCCGCCTCGTCAAAAGGCAAAACTCCGTCCATGACCGGGAAACTGAGCACGTCGGTGACGCTGTCCACGCCTCTGTTTTCGGCGTTGAGCGTGCGTATCGTCTCCTCGTCGGTCAACGTGACTTCGACCTCGAACACGTCATCCAAGCCCAATCGCTCTATCACCGCTCGATAGAGCTCCGAAAAGCGTTTTTCGACGTCGTCTCCGGCGAGTCCCGTCTCGTCGTAAAAGTTCGCGCTCATCTTCTCTCCTTCGCCTTTGCATAATCGATGCGCTTGTGCATCGTGTACGGCACAATGCGGCAGATCGTATCTTTGATCGTGTGCAGATCTTTCATTGTCAGACGGCAGTTGTCGAGCTGCCCCTCGAGAATCTTGTCGTTGACGACCTTGTCGACTTTCTCTTCCATGTCCTCGTAATCGGTGGGCGGCTTGGCGCGGAACATCGCCTCAAAGATGTCGCAAAGCATAATCAGCGCGCTGTACTTCGTGGACGGAATGGGACCGTCATAGCGATATTCCTTTTCGTCGACGCCCTTCGCGCGCTCGCCCGTGATGTATTTCGCCTTCATGAAGAAGTATCCGACCGCGCCGTCGCCGTGGTGCTCGAGCGCCGCCTTGACAATCTCTTCGGGCATATGCATCTCTTTGAGCATCTCCGCGCCGGCCTTGGTGTGACGCGTAATCATGCTCGCGCTGACCTCGGGGATGAGGTCGTCGTGCGGATTGTAGCCGTCCGTCTGATTTTCGACGAAAAATTGCGGATTTTTGAGCTTGCCGACGTCGTGATAGTACGCACACGCCCTCGCCATGAAGGGATTGACTCCGATTGCAATCGCGCAGCTTTCGGCGAGGTTTGCGACCGCCATGCAGTGACTGAGCGTGCCCGGCGCCTCTTCGCTGAGACGTTTGAGCAACGGCTGGCGCAGCGAGATCAACTCTTCGAGGCTGAAATCCGTCCACACGTTGGCGATGCGCTCATAGAGCGGCAGGCTTGCGGTCATAATCGCAATCGAGATGAGGTTGCCCACTCCCGAATAGAGCGCGTTTTGCAAGACGACGGACACGTCCGTGCTGTATATCAGTGACAGCAACGCGCTGAACGGCGACATGATCAGCGCGACAATCACCGCGCCCCACGTCAATTTGAAGCGCGAATATCTGCGTCTAATCAAGAAAATCATCGCAAATCCGGACACCGCCGCCGCAATGCATCCGAAGATCATTTCGGGCAAAATGGTCACGCCCTCCGCGGCGTTGTTTGCGGCGCAGACAATCATCAGCGACGCGAACGCAGCGATGATCGTCGACATGAGACCCGTTCTGATCTTGATCAAAATGCCTACCGTGAGCGCGACGCACGCGAGCGGCATCGCGAACGAATTCAAAAATCCCGCCGCCAGACAGGACAAGATTATCCCGGCGGCGACGGTGAAATAGACGATTGACAGCAGCTTGTGGAAAGGCAGCGAATCCACCTCTCCCGAATTGACTATGTAGCGCAGATAGACATAAAGCACCGCGAACAGCACGAACACGCCCACCGAAGTGGCGGCGAGCGTCTCGACATACGCGCCTATGTGCAGCGTCCTCAGCGACAGCATCAGTCCTCCGACCGCGAGCACGGCGGAGACGACCAGCAATACCGCGAGCGTCAAAATCGTAAAGCCGATATTCTTTTTTGTTTGTTTGTCCATCAAGACTCCTTGCCCTTCGCCTCGGCGTCATACGCTTCGACAATTGCCTGTACCAGCGGATGCCTGACGACGTCGGACGACTTGAGCGTCACCGTTTCGATTCCCTCGATGCCGGAAAGCAGTTGCGATGCATGCACCAAGCCCGACTGCTTGTCCGACGGAAGGTCAACCTGCGTAACATCTCCCGTCACCACTATTTTACTTCCTTCACCCATTCGGGTCAAGAACATTTTCATCTGTTCGCGAGTCGCGTTTTGCGCCTCGTCCAAAATTATGAACGAATCGGACAGAGTCCTGCCGCGCATATATGCGAGCGGAGCGACCTCGACAACGCCCTTTTCCTGCGCACGGGCGAAGGAATCCGCGCCCATCATCTCGAGCAGAGCGTCGTTGAGCGGCTTGAGATAGGGATCGACCTTCGCCTCGAGATCGCCGGGCAGAAAGCCGAGCTTCTCCCCCGCCTCGACCGCGGGACGCGCCAAAATTATCCTCGACACCTGTTTGTCACGCAACGCATTGCACGCAAGCGCAACCGCAAGATAGGTCTTGCCCGTCCCTGCCGGGCCTATGCCGAACACGATTGTGTTGCGCTCTACGCTTCGCACATAGCAGGCTTGTCCGTACGTCTTTGCGCGGACGGGCTTGCCGGATGCCGTATAGGCAATCACGCGCGTCAACTCGTCGATCTTGTGCGCGCTGTCGTGCTCTACGCATTCGGCGGCGAGATCGATATACGCCTTGTCAATCGTATGAGCCGCGCTCTTCTCGAGCAGCAATCTTATAGTGTCAGCGGCGTTCTCGACCGCCTTTCGATCGTCGCCTCTTACGACGACGCCGCCGCCTGCTGCGGTGATGCCCACCCCGAACAGCTTGCGCATATATGCGACGTTGCAATCGAGATTACCGAACACCGCAATCAAAGAAGCCGCGTTTTCGACCTCTATCGTCCTTTCTATGTCATACCTCCCGACGGCATATCTGCCGCTCTGTCTCTATGTATATCTCGGCGTAAGCGTATCCGCCGACCTCTCCTCTGTTGACGCCCTCGGACAGGATTGTCCCGGTGGCACGCGACATCAATTCCGACCTCTTTTCGGCGATTACCGCGGCGATGTATTCTTCGTCGACGACGCCCTCGACGACGGCGAACTCTTCATAGACGGTGCGCGTTATCTCAATCGGAACGACTCCGCGCAATTTCGCCGTACCGGTGCGCGCCTCGTAATTTTCAAAGCCGTGCTCTCCGCCCGACCGCCATATCGTTTTGCCGCCCACGCTCACCTCGATTGCCGAATAGGTGCGCCCTGTCGGCTGTCGAAGATAATACCTTGGCGCAAAGATCAATCTCTCGCTCTCGAACACCCTCGCGTAGACGATTCCGTCCGCGCCGACGTCCGCATATTTCGGTTCCTCTTCCGTGCCGATGTTGATTTTGCCCGATATCAGCACGTCGCCGGGCGCGACCACGTCGCCCTCTTTGACCTCCGCCGTGCCCGAAAACACGACCACGCGCGTGACTACCGCCCTTGCGTCCGCCACCATCTCCGAACCGGGTTGCGCCGCGGACGGCTTTTCTTGGATGGGAACGACGGCGATTGCCAGGCTGTCTCCGTCAAAATACGCCTCGACCGAAGTCACGTCCGAGAGCTCGCGCTCTATCTCGTACGCCAACGCGTCCGGATCTATCTTTGACTTGAGAGTGACTCCGCTCAAGCCATTCTCCGCAACGATGGCGGCAATCCTCGCGCTCTGCGACGTGTCCGCGCCCGTCACCGTCACATCGGTGACAAACAGCTGCGATACGACCAGCAATACCGCCAATGCCGCCGCCGCGACAATGAGCCCTATCCTTGAGACCGCCGCCGAAAGCGCGCCTCGTCCCTTCGAGATTGTGCAGGCATATCCGCGCTTTGCGCAAATTCGCTCCACGCGACTCGCCTCGTCCGGCGTGCAGGTCGCAATCGCCTCTCCGTCGCGCGCCGTCGCTCTTCCCGAGACCGACGCAACGAGCCTCATCGCCTCGGCGAGATCGTCGCAACTCACTCGAACGGTGACTTCGCGCGTCATTCGAGCACCTCTATGCCCGATATCTTCCCGACGACGAACAGCTGTCCGTCGCCCGATTCGGTGACCGCCAATCCGCTCCCCGACACCTCTATCACCGCGCCCTTGACCGCGACGGCGACTTTGGATGCGGTGATTGTCAACGGCTTTCCTCTATGCTCGATTGCCGCCGCCTCGCCGCCCATCAGCGTGACCGTGTATCTCGGTCCGCGAAGCGAAGGGAGCGCACCCTTTATGTCTTGCAAAAACGCCATATTGCCTCCGCTCGATTATATGCGAAGGCGGCGCGGTTTAGGCTTATTCCTCTCCGTTCGGATCGAAGGAGGGTATGTCGCCCGACTGCAGATCCGCAATGTCTCCGTCCACGGCGCCGTCGCCGCCGAAGAGGACTTCCTCCTCGGGAGGAGCGTCCTCGTCGCCGTATTGCGGCAGTTCCTGCGGATTGGGCATCGCTTCCTCCGCCTTGATCGGCTCGGCGTCGGTTTTCGGCTTGGGAACGTACTTGCCCGTCGCCGGACGGAAGCGCAGCAAGCTCTTTTCAAACACATAATAGATGTCGCCGACCGCGCCGTTACGCTGTTTGGCAATCTTCAATTCGATGGGCTTGGCGTCCGCGTCCGAATCTTCGCTGCCTGCGTCGTTGAGGAACATGACCATATCCGCGTCCT
>CABKMX010000070.1 GCA_902373595.1 uncultured Christensenellaceae bacterium | reverse complement strand
ACGCAAAGCCGATTTGATGAAGCCGTGGCACTTCACCGACGACGAGGGACGATTGGAGATGACCTTCACCCCGGCGGTCAACCGCCGCGACGTCACTAATGTCGGAATAATCTGCACCGCACAAAATCAAGTGTTCGGGCACTTCTCCGGGCACGTCGTGCTGGACGACGGCAGCAAGCTGCAATTTGAGAATTGCGCCGGCTTTGCCGAAAAGGTCGTCAACCGCTGGTGACGCACAAATGACACAAAAAAACGGGACGCACCAAACGGTGCGTCCCTTGTTTTTGTCAATGTCAGGCGTTCTTGGCGAGCGAATATCCTTCCTTGGTATCGGTCACGGTATAGCCGCGCGAGTTGATCTGCGCGCGCAACGCGTCCGCCTCGGCATAGTTTTTCGCCTTCTTTGCGGCGGCGCGCCTCTCGGCGAGCTCCTTGATCTCATCGGGGACATCCTCCGCAGGCGCGATCTCTTCGGGCTTGGCTTTGTCGAGCGACAGCCCGAACACCTTGTCGAAGTCGAGCGCGAGCGCGTAGATGTCCTTGCTTGCCGGCTCCTTGACCGCCGTCCACAGCACGCCCATCGCGAGCGGTATGTTGAGATCGTCGTTTATCGCGTCGGCGAATTGCTTGCGATAGCCATCGAGCTTCGCCGTGTCGGTCGGCGCGCTCGACATCTTGTGCTTGTACAATGCGGCGAGCAGACGCGCATAAGCCGTCTTTGCCGCGTCCAAGCCCTCAAATGTGAAGTTAAGCTTTTTGCGGTAGTGCGTGTTGAGGCAGAAGTAGCGGAAGTCCATCGCCGAGTAGCCCCTGCTCTCAAGGTCGGCGATCGTGTAGGTGTTGCCGAGCGACTTGCTCATCTTGCCGTTGTTGACCAACATGAACTCGCCGTGCACCCAATAGTCGACCGTCTTCTTGCCGACGAGCGCCTCGCTTTGCGCGATCTCGTTCTCGTGATGGACGGGAATGTGATCGACGCCGCCCGTGTGAATGTCGAACACGTCGCCCAAATACTTGCGGCTCATCGTCGAGCACTCGATGTGCCAGCCCGGATACCCCTTGCCCCATGGGCTGTCCCACTGCATGATGTGGTTGGGCTCCGCCTTTTTCCAAAGCGCGAAGTCGGCAGGGTGACGCTTTTGAGAATTGACCTCGACGCGCGCGCCGGCTTGCTGCTCGTCCAAATTGAGCCGCGACAGCTTGCCGTATTCGGGGAACTTGCCGATGTCGAAATAGATGCCGTCGTCAATCTCGTACGCATAGCCCTTTTCGAGCAGCGCCTCGACATATTTAATCATGTCGGCGATGTGGTCGGTCGCCTTGGCGATGATCTCGGGCTTGCCGATGTTGAGCTTGGCAAGGTCGTCAAAAAAGATCTTGGTGTAGTATTCCGCGATCTCGTAAGGCGACTTCTTTTGCTCGCGCGAAGCCTTCTCCATCTTGTCCTCGCCCTCGTCGCCGTCCGACATCAAGTGCCCGACGTCCGTGATGTTCATCACGCCTTTGAGCTTGTAGCCGTCATATTTGAGCGTGCGGCGGAAGATGTCCATGAAGATGTAGGTGCGCAAGTTGCCGATGTGCGCATAGTTGTAGACCGTCGGTCCGCAGCTGTACATCGTGACCTTCTTGTCCGAAAGGGGGACAAAGTCCTCCTTGCATCTGTCCATAGTGTTGTAGATCCTGAGCATATCTCTTTCCTCTCGATATTACTTTTTGGCGCCCGTGTGCGTAAAACGCTATTCCGCGTCCTCGCCGCCGCCGTTGCCGAGCGACTTCTCGAGCTGTTCTATCCTCGCGCGCAGCTTGTCTATCTCGTCGCGCACGGGGTCGGGCAGACGCTGCTGGTCGAGGTCTTCGACCTTCTCGCCCTGCAGCCTGACCACCCTGCCCGGCACGCCCACGACCGTGCTGTGCGGCGGCACGTCTTTGAGCACCACGCTGCCGGCGCCTATCTTGCTGTCGTGCCCTATCGTGATCGCGCCCAGCACCTTTGCGCCCGAGCTGATCATCACGTTGTCCTCGATCGTAGGATGGCGCTTGCCCGTCTGCTTGCCGGTGCCGCCCAGCGTCACGCCTTGGTAGATGACGACGTTGGTGCCGACCTTGGTCGTCTCGCCGATCACCACACCGACGCCGTGGTCGATGAACACTCCGCCGGCGATGTCCGCCGCAGGGTGAATGTCCACGCCCGTCTTGCGCCGCGTGCCCGCCGAGATCAATTGCGCGAGCCCCTTGCAGCCGTGCGTGTAGAACCAATGCGCGAAGCGGTGGCGGTACAGCGCCTTGAAGCCGCCGTACGTCCAAAACACCTCCCACTTGCTGCGCGCCGCAGGGTCGTTGCGCATCGCCGCGTCGAGATCCATGGATATCTTTCCCATTTTGCCTCCCGCCCGTTTGCTTGACGCGCCGTCTCCGGGCATAAAAAACGGCGCCCTTTGTTCAAAGACGCCAAACGCGCGGTCCCACTTTGATTGCGGACTTTCGTCCGCCGCTCGTATGCAGATAACGGTGCCCACCGCCGCGGCATTTCCTCCACGGAGCTCTCCGTCCGCACTTCGCCCGTGTCTGCCGCGTAAAGGGCTCTCAGCCGCCGACCCTTTTCTCTGTCCGCTCCGCATGGGTTACTCTTGACGGATCATCGCTTTTTTACAGTATATTATATCGCCGCAAAAAAGTCAACCGCAAAAAGCAAAATTTCACTCCGACGAAAACGATCGCACAAAAACTCGGTGCAAACTCTTGACAAGTCCTCCGCACAGCCTACGCCCGTCAAAACCTCTTTAAGGAAGATGTAATTTTTGTCAAGAGATCGAACACATTATTTTTACTTTTCCAACGAGTAAGCCTCGCCGCAAAACTACTCGCTGTGTCCGATCGATTTCAGTCCAACTTGCTAAATGTAAAATGAGCGCAAAAGATCTGCTCAAAACCGCGTATTTATTTGACCGCTTGCGCGAACATAAATCAAGACCGCGCCAAAAACAGACCGCGCAACGGGCAGCCGGACAAGCCGACAAAGATTGCTCCTCGCCTGCCCGTCCATGCACCAAGTCAAAAAAGACCGCGCAACGGAGTGAGGGCAAGCCAACAAAAAATCTTCCTCGCCTGCCCGTCGACGAACCAAGCCAAAAAAAGACCGCGCAACGGGCGGATGGACAAGCCGACAAAAAACGGCAGCAGTTTTGCTGTCGTTTATTTGTCGGTGCGTAGCAGTTGAGGCGAGCGTATTTTGCGCAGGGGCGAACCATCGACCGCGAAGGTCAATACCCTTGGGTCTTAGCGAGCGGCGGGGTGATGCCCCTGCGTAAAAGCCGCCGCCTCAACCTTGCCCATCTGCCCGCTTGCGCGGTCAAATAAATATAGAGCAGGAAAATCCTGCTCTATATTTAGAAGGGGGTAGGCTATTTACATAGCCATGAGTAAAGACTTTAGGCCTTTTGCGACGTGCCCGTTGCAGATGTCGACCAATCCTTGCGCTCGCTTCAAGCTGAACGCACCTCGCGACCCTATGCAAAGCGCCGTCATCGGTGAGGTACGAAACATCTCGTACGACATCATGAAGTTGGGATCGTCGTCGCTCTTTGCGCCGAGAGCCAATTTCATAAAGAACTTGGCGGCTTTTTGCACGAATCTCGCGAAACCGCTGCTCTCCGCCATATCGGCGATCGAGTCATCCAAGGTGAACTCACCTTTGGCATGAATGCGGGTCGTGACATCGGGCTCCGCTCCGTAGATCTTGCGGAAGTCGTCGTCCCCTATCGGGGTCTTGCTGTCCGGGTGGGAATACCATCCCATATCCTCGGATTGCCTGTACGGCTGTCCGTCGAGATGAACGGATATTTGTTGTTTAGGTTCGCGGATGTTTGACGCGATGACGATCTCGTAATCACCGTCCGCCCTCATCCATCCAGTGCCTATATCATATATCAAAAAATCGTATTTGTCAACAAGAAATTGAAAATTTTTCGAACTTTTTTTGGCGATCTCCTGCTTGTCAAACGCGACAAGGCGTATATTCGGCGCGCCCGAGCGCTCGGAAACGTGCCTCAAATATACCTGTACGGTCTCCTTGCCGTCCCTGTCGCCGACGTTGCTCACCTCGACGGAGATCTTGACCTTGCCGTCCTTGTTGAGATCGCCCTCCACCTTCGCCTCGCCGTATGCAAAGTCGGTGTAGGACAGCCCGTAACCGAACGGGAACAGCACCGGCGCGTCCACCTTTTCGGTGTAGCGATAGCCGACGTACATGCCCTCTTTGTAGACGACGTCGTGACGGCTGCCCGGGAAGTTGAGCATGGACGGCAGATTGTCGAGCGCGACGGGATAGGTCTCCGCGAGCTTGCCCGACGGGTTGACCTTGCCGGTCAAGATGTCGGCGATCGCCGCTCCGCTCGCCTGTCCGCCGAGATACGCCATCACCGCCGCCGACACGTCGCCGATCCACGGCATCGCGACCGGCGCACCTGCGCTGAGCACGACGATGACGTCTTTGCCCGTCGCGGCAAGCCGCTTGATCAACGTGTTGTGCGCCTCGGGCATGTCGATGTTCTTGCGGTCGAAGCCCTCCGCCTCGTACTCCGCCGGCAGCCCCGCCATCACGACGATCTTGTCATAATTCGCCGCGGCGGCGACAGCCTTTTCGATGAGTTTGGAGCTGTCCTTGCCCTTGCGCAAGTCGTAACCGCGCTCGTAGGCGTAATTCACGCCGCTCTCGTCCAGCGCGTCGATCAACGTCGTGATCTTGCGCGGATTGATGAACGACGAGCCTGCACCTTGGAAACGCGGCTTTTGAGCGAACTCGCCGACGACGAGCACCTTGTCGCTCTTGCGGAGCGGAAGCGTCCTCTTGGTGTTTTTGAGCAATACGGCGCTCTCCGCCGCCGCGCGCCTTGCCAACTCGTCGTGCTTCGCCGCGTCGATCGTCGCGCCCTTGACGCGCTTTGCGTCATATTCGAAGATGAACGAAAGCAGCCTGTCGACGGACTCGTCGAGCTTTGCCTCGGACACCTTGCCCTCTTTGACCGCCGCGAGCAGCACCTTTTCGCCGACGCCGCTGAACGGCATCTCGAGATCGAGCCCCGCTTCGAGCGACGCCGCCCTGTCGTAGACCGCATTCCAATCGCTGACGACGACGCCGTCAAAGCCCCACTCGCCGCGAAGTACGTCCGTCAACAAAAACTTGTTTTGGGTGGCGAACGCGCCGTTGACGCGGTTGTAGGACGCCATCACCATCGCAGGCTTGCCCTTTTTGACGGCGATCTCGAACGCCTTGAGATAGATTTCGCGCAGCGCGCGCTCGTCGACGACCGCGTTGACCGAATTGCGGAACGTCTCTTGATTGTTGACCGCGAAGTGCTTGACGCACGCTCCGACGCCGTTGCTCTGTACGCCGCGGATGAACGCCGCGCCCATCTCGCCGGCAAGCACCGGGTCCTCGGAATAGTACTCGAAATTGCGGCCGCACAGCGGCGAACGCTTGATGTTGACGCCGGGACCCAACACCGTCTGCACGTCCTCTTTGAGCGCCTCGGCGCCTATCGCCGCGCCGACCTCTTCGGCAAGCCCCTTGTCCCACGAACAGGCGACCGTCGCCGACGTCGGGAAGCATGTCGCCCTCTCGGACACGTTGACGCGGGTGTCTTTGCCGTGCTGGGCGCGCACACCGTTGGGCCCGTCCGCAACCATCACGGACGGCACGCCGAGCCGCTCTATCGGCTTGGTGCGCCACAAGTCCTTGCCCGAACAAAGCCCGACCTTTTCTTCGAGGGTCATTTGCGAGATCAATTGCGAATACCTCATATTTTCCACCTTGCGAAAATTTTTCGCCTTTTTGCTTCAACTGACATACGTTGTCATATTTAGGGCAATATACTGGCATTGTAAACACGGAGGTAACACACCATGCAAACCCACATCGCAACCCCGACAACGACCAAAGTGAGCTTCGCAGACAAGCTGTTTGCGCTGAGCGCCGCGAAGAGACAAATGCAGATCGTGCGCGACCTGATGTCTCTCAACGAGACCTACCCCGGACTCATCGACAAACAGCTCGTCGGAGGGCTGTTCGCGCTGGGAACGTGGCTGGAAGACGCCGCCGACTCAATCGGCAAAGGCAGCGTCGCTCACCGGTAAGGATCGACCGCGCCGCGCCCGAGAAGTTCGTCGACGGAGACGTCGAGCTCGTCCGCAATGCGGCACAGACATTCGAGCGAGGG
>CABKMX010000069.1 GCA_902373595.1 uncultured Christensenellaceae bacterium | reverse complement strand
TTGCGCGAGATCTTGGAAGAGCTCAAAAAGTCCAACAGCGCCAACGCGTGATCGACAACACGCAAAAAACAAAGCGCAAGCGAAATGCTTGCGCTTTTTGTTTACATAAAATCAAAGTTGAGGTCTTTCAGCAAAAAGTCCAAAAGCCCCACCGTCACTATTCCGTCGTCGTCTATCCTCGCACTTATATTGTCCTTGACGACTATTATTTTGCGGAACGAATCGTCTATTTTGACAAGTGAGCGCTTTTCTTGTTTCAACTTGTCTTGCGTTGCCATTTCGTAAGCGGATTGAATATAAAATTTTTCCGCGCCTTTTGTCGCTATAAAGTCGACCTCAAGTTGTTTCGCCTTCCGCACATCGCCCTCGGTCTCGGTGACATCGACGATCCCTACATCAACCGAAAAACCGCGCACGCGCAACTCGTTGAAAATCACATTCTCCATGATGTGATTTTCCTCTATTTGCCTAAAATTGAGCCGCGCATTCCTCAACCCGACATCTGCCGCATAATATTTTTGAGGAGTGTCAAAATAGCGCCTGCCCTTGACGTCGTATCTCTTTGCGGTCTCGAACAAAAATGCGTCGCACATTTGATCCAAATATCTCCGCACGGTGTTTACGGACAAATTGCTGCCCTTGACCGACGCCAATGCATTTGCGATCCTCTTTGGGTTGGTGAGCGATCCGACCGCAGAACACACTAAATCGAATATCGCGTCCATCTCGTCCGGATATTGGATGCGATTGCGCGCCACGATATCGGCAAGATACACCTTTGACACCAAAGCCTTGAGATATTCTGCCTTTTGCTCGGCTTTTTGCCTCTCAAAAAGCGCCGGCATGCCCCCAAAACGGTGATATTCGTCCCAAGCCTTGTCGCGATCTCCCCCCTTTGCGCCATAAAATTCGGCAAATGTCAACGGATATACACGCACTTCGTCACCCCTTCCCCGGAACTCCGTCAAAATGTCGGTGGACAAAAATCGAGAATTGCTGCCCGTGACATACACATCCAAATTTCTCAATTGCGACAAGCTGTTCATCAATTCGGAAAAGTCCTCTACCTCCTGGACTTCATCCAAAAAGACATAACACCGCTCCTTCCCCTCGGACTTCGCAACGATGTCATCATACAACACCTCGGCGTCACGCCACTTTCGGCTTTTGATATTGTCCAATTTGTAGCACAAGATGCAATCGTTTGGCACACCTTGCTCTCTTAAATATCCGCCGAAAATGTCGAACAGCAACACCGATTTGCCGCACCTGCGTATGCCGGTGATCACCTTGATCGAACCGTTGTGCATCCTGTCTTTCAGACGTTCCAAATATATATCGCGTCTTATCATGTTCGTCTCCTCACTGAAAATTCAGTCGACATGTAGACTAAATTTTCAGTTTTCTATAGTTAAATTCTATCCATAAAAACGAAAAAAGTCAAGCATTATCGAAGTTTTTCTTGCACTATAATCTTTCGTCATTGAAAATTTGGTCGACATGTCGACTAAATTTTCAGTGAAAATAAGAAAAATTCTTAAAAATCCTCGATGACGCTTGATGTTTTTCGGATTATATCTTGTCGGAATTTTTGTAAAATTGCGATACGCTGCACAAAATCATTGCAAAATGCTTTGTCATCATATCGTTTGCTCGGAACAAATCGAACAAGAACGCCCGAGAGACTTCTTTTCAGCAAAAAAGTTCCGCGCCTCAATCTGTGCGCGGAACACAATTTACATCATGCAAATGCACACTGTAGGTCAGCGTGCGAGCTTCAAAAACACGAGTTTTTCGTTGTAGTTCACTCTTCCGACTTCCGCAAGCACATACATGCGCCCGTCGCCGTCCGCGGTCAGGCAGGAATAGCCGCTTGCGCCGCGATAGAGCAGCCTCGTCGTCCATGTCGCGCCGCCGTCCTCGCTCTCGCCCAGCGTCAGCTTGACGCGGGTGTGGAAGCTGTCGGGATAGGTGATCGCCAGCTTGCCGCCGACGCTCGCAAGCGAAGCCATGCAGATGGGCGTCTTGAGCGGCGTCGCGACCTCTTTGCGCGCCCACGTCTCGCCGCCGTCGGTCGAAAAACTCAATTTTTGATATTGCTCGGGGTGCGGCATAGTGCAGCCCTTGCCGTCGCGGACGACAAGCACGAGCGTGCCGTCGTCAAGCTGCGCCGCTTCGCATTCGTTGCCGCTGCCCGCCGCGTCGCCCCTGTTCCAAGTCTCGCCGCCGTCGTCGCTGAAAATGACGTACGAGTTGCCGCCGTTGGACGCAGGAATCACTATGCGCCCCTCATGCTCGCCGCGCAATTGCACGCCCTTTCCGGGACCGACCATCAGCGTATGCTTGCGCACGCCGTCCTGTCCGCCCTTTGCGCCCTGCTCCTTTTCAAGGCTTATGTCGCGAAGCTCGCCCCACTCGATTGTGAGCTTCGCCGTCAATCTTCCCTTGACAAAATAGGTGTTGTAATCAAAATTGTCCTTCTTCGCCGCGGCAAGCATTGCCATGCAGATCTCGCCCGTCGCCCTGTCGAGCGCCACGGTCGGGTTGCCGAACTTGCCGACCTCTTCGCCGTAGGTGAACATCACCGCAAGCGGCGTCCATGTGTCGCCGCCGTCCGCGGACAGCTTGCCCAACATGTCGACGACGCCGGTGTCGTGAGAGCTGTTCTTGCGCCCCTCGGCGAGCGCGAGCAGCACGTCTCCGCTCAAATTGAGACCGCACTTTGCGTTGAGCACGTCCTTGTCGAGCGCAATCAGCGACGGGATGCGGAAGGTGCTGTATCCGCCCTCTCCGTTGCGGAAGATGTCAAGAGGTTCGCCCTCAATGCCTTCAAACTCGCCCATCGGCTGATTTTTCGCCCAAATGACGCTCATCGCCGCAGTGATCAGCAGCCCCGCGCAAAGCCCGAGAGCAAGCCCATAACAGCCGTATATCGCCGCCGCGACAGCCGCCGCGATTGTGAACACTCCGCCGACAATCAGCACAATCACCGTCACCGTGTCCAGCGCGAGCGGTTGGAAAAAGTCGAGAATCAAACATTTGAGCAACATCGCGACGAGCACCGCGACGCACGCCGCAATCGCAATGATTGCGAGCGCGAGCAGCAACTTTGACTCGGAGCCGACGGTCGCCGCGCCGAACGCCTGCCCGAGCGGATAGAACGCCAGCCCCACCGAGAGCATGAACGTCACCGCGTTCTTGTTGAAAAGCCCGTCGTTGAGCGCAACAAAACGCGTCACGCCCACGCACATCGCGGCAAACGCGACCGCCGCGATCGCACACGCAGCCGGTGCGGCGGCAAATCCGCCGTCCGCAAGCGCGGCGATGCATACCCATGCGACGAACATGATCGCCGAGAGATAAACCTGTTTGTTTTTGAAAATGGTCTTGAGTTCCGTCTTCATAAGTTCTCCGCCCAAAGTTTTCTATTACCATTATCATATATGCGCGCGCGTTTGTCAAGCCGATATCTCAAAAAGGCGGCACATCGTGCCGCCCCGCGCCGCAAACTCTCGCCATTCAGGTCGAATTTTGCGATACATATTGCAAATTTTGTTTGAGCCGCTCATCGTCCGGGCTGTGTTCGAGCGCTGTTTTGAGCGCTTCTTCCGCGCCCTCTCTGTCGCCCAAATTCCAAAGCGCGACCGACAAGATGTCGTACGGCAGCGCGCCCCACGCTTCGGGCGTGTTGATGTACGACAGACTTCGCCGCTCGATCGCGAGCGCGCGCCCGGCAAAATACGCCGCGCCGTGCCACATGCCGCCGTCCAGACATTGCCGCGCCGCGTCCAGCCACGGCTCGCGCAGCCACGGCGCCTCCGCGCACGCACGCATCAGCCATTCCTCCGCCTCCGCGCGCCGCCCGAGCGCACTCAGACAGCTTGCGATATAGCGCATAGACGCCGCCCTCTCGTCCCGCCAGACCGCGGTCGGCAGCTCCAAGTGCCGTTTGAGTGCCGCAATTGCGTCCTCGTACCTGCCGTGAAACATATATTCCCTGCCCAAATAGTGCGCGTTGCGGTCGTCGGTCGGGTCCTCCCTGACCGACAGTTCAAGCAGCGGCAGATAGCCGGCGCGCGACTTGTGCGGATCGGGTCGGTGCATCAGCGTCACGCCGTCCGCCATCGCGTACTTCGCCCCGCCCGAAACGGGCACGACGACCTCGTGCACCGGGTGGCGCCACTCAAAGCCGCGGCGCGCGTGCGCCTTGCTTATCCAAAAGACATAGCCCTCTTTGCCATCGGGCAGATAGTTCCAGACATAGCGGTATTTGACCGCGTTCGCGCCGCTCGACGCCGCCCTCTCGAACGCGTCGCGCCAGCCGGGCGTAAACGTCTCGTCAAGGTCGGTGCAGACGCAAAGATCGGCGTTTTCGGGCACGAACTCGAGCGAACGGTTGCGCGCCTTGTCAAATCGAAAAGGCTCAAATTCCTCCCTGACCACGACCGCGCCGAGCGACCGCAATTTGTCCGCGGTGCCGTCCTTCGAGCCGGTGTCGAGCACATATATCCCATCCGCCTCGCTCATCGAAGTCATCCACCTCTCGGCGAATTTCTCCTCGTCGCGGGCGATAGCATAGACATAGATCTTCATATTGCAGGCTATGCCCACGCGCGCCGTTACGTGCAAAAAGAGGGGCGGCGAAAACGCGTTCCGCCGCTCCGTTCATACAGAGTGTTTTGTGCCGTTTATCGACACGGGCGCCTATTTTGTGTTGATGTTCATCCCCGTCACCGGATCGGTGATCAAATCAAACCTGTCGTCGGAAAAGAATTTGTAAGCCTTGTTGACGCCGTAGTTGCGATAGTCGAACGAAGGATACGCCTGATAGATCTTGTCCATCACCGTGGACAGCTGGCAAGGCTTGCCCGCCTCTTCGATGATGCGCTCGGCGAAGTTCTCAATCTCCTCTTTGGGGACGGGCTTCTTTTCCGCTTCGGGCTTTTTGCGGCTCTTTGCCGCCGGCTTCTTTTTGGCGCTCTTTGCCGGCTGCTCCTCGCCCTCGTCCAGAATGAAAAAGCGGTCGCATGCATGCACGAACGACTCGGGCGTCTTCTTTTCGCCTGCGCCGATCACGTATATGTTGGACTCTTTGAGCCGCTTGGCAAGCCCGGTGAAGTCGCTGTCGCTCGACATCAGACACATCGCGTTGACGTTGCCGCTGTAGAGTATGTCCATCGCGTCGATGATCATCTTGGAATCGGTCACGTTCTTGCCCGTCGTGTACGAATATTGCTGTACCGGCGTCAGCGAAAAGTCGTTGACGATGTCGCGCCAACCGGCTGCGACCTTCTTGGTGAAGTCGCCGTACATGCGCCTGTACGATACGCGCCCGAGCAAGATCAGCTCCTTTTCAAGTTTGCCCATATATTTGGCGGACACGTTTTCGGTGTCAATCAACAGGGCTATCGTAAAGTTTTCGTTCTCCATATCTCTCCTATATTTTCCGCGGCGAATTGACGACGTTGCGCGCCTCTCCGCGCAGCCATGCCGCAAGATTGAGCGCCGCTTCGGCAAGCAGTCTGCCGCGCGCCTCGCGGCTCGCCCATGCGATGTGCGGCGTGAGCGCCGCGTCTTTCTCTCCGAAAATGCGCCTGCCCTCTTCGGGCGGCTCGTGCTCGCAGACGTCGGCGAGGTATGCCCCGAGCGCGCCGCTCTCGAGCGCGTCGCAGACCGCGTCCTCGTCGACGAGTCCGCCGCGCGCCGTATTGATCAGCACCGCGCCCCTCTTCATCGCCGCCAAAAACGCCGCGTCGACCATGTGCGCGTTGCCGCCGTTGAGGCTGCAATGCAGACTGACCACGTCCGATTTCGCAAGCAGTTCGGGCAGTTCCGCCATTCGCACGAACGGCTGAGCCGCGGCGCCCCTGCTCCTGCGGTTGGCGAGTACATTCATCCCCAGCGCGTGCGCGATCGCCGCGACCGCCCTGCCTATCTCCCCGTATCCTATTATGCCCATCGTCTTGCCGCAAAGTTCGATCGGCTCGCGCAGCCAATAGCAAAAATTGTCGCACCTGCTCCAATCGCCGCGCCTCACGCTGTCGACGTGTTCGCCGACCCGCCCCGCATACGACAAAAGCAGCGCGAACGTGTGCTGCGCGACGCTCATCGTCGAGTAGGACGGCACGTTTGTCACCGTCACCCCGAGCCTGTCCGCCGCCGCAAGATCGACGACGTTGTAGCCCGTCGAAAGCAAACCGATATATTTGACGGACGGC
>CABKMX010000068.1 GCA_902373595.1 uncultured Christensenellaceae bacterium | reverse complement strand
CTACATCGTCATTCCCGAGTACGGCAAGATCTATGACGGCACTTCCGAACTGCCTTCGCTCGACACGACCGGCTGGCTGGCATACGGGCAAAAGGGCGGGCTGTGCTTTGACTTTACGAGCAGTGTGAACTACGGCGAACTCGTCGCCGAGATCCTCGACGACGATGGCGCTCCGCTTGCCGAGGGCGATCTGCCCGTCAACGTGCTGCGTGTGGGCGAGGACGGCGCGATAGGCGGCTATGCGTTCCGACTGAGCGGAGTGACGTTCGAAAACAAAAACTACATCTGGGACGGCGAGTATGTCGTCAACATAGTGACCGAGTTCGAATTCTCCGGCTCGGGCACGCCCGGCGCACCCACCCTCTACACGATCACGCCCAGACAGCTGACCGTCGATGCGGACAGCTTGACCGACAAGACCTTCGACGGCGCGTTCTCGCTCTCCGTCGACACGGGCGTCGAGGGCGAATATGCGGTCGTCGGCGACGCGAACGGCGAAGTCGGCGCGCTTGCGGGCGTCTACTCGGGCGTCAAATTCGCCCCGACCGTGATCGGCGTCACCTTCGACTCGTCGGCGCTCAACCCGACGACGAACGCCGCCAACTACACGATTGAAGGCGGCGAGGTCACGATCGACAATTTGACGATCGGCACGGGCAACGTGCTGACCGCGGAGCGCGCTCTCGGCGAATACAGGATAGGCTTCGGCGGAATGGCTGGGCTCGACTTCCTCGCCGGCGCGGGCGCGGACGAGGCGGCGATCGCGGCGCTTGTTGCGACGGAGAGCGGCGAGCCGCTGCACGCGGACGTCTACACTTCGGGCGATGAGGTCGCGTTGCTCAACGCCGCGCTGATCTCGCTGTTCGAGGTCAAGCTCAACACCGCGCCGGTCACGCTCGAAGGCGGCAAGCTCTACTTCAACGACTTCCTCTGGAGCGCGGTCAAAGACGGCATGGGCCGCACTACCCATTCGCTGACCTTCTCCTTCACCGGCATTGACGGCTATGACGCGGACGGCTTTGCGACCGACCGCTACGAGTTCGTGCTCAAGGGCGCGACGGCGGCGGACGGCGTCGAGTATATCCCGTCCACCAACGCCTCGCTGACTTCGTCCGAGCTTGCGCCCGGTCAGCTCGCCGCGGCTGCGCAGACTGCGGGCACGGCGATCGCGACCGCCGACGAACTGCTCGAATTCCTCAAAACGGGAGGCACGGGCTATCTGACCGCCGACATCTACGGCTTCGACGCCGCGGGCGAGGGCGTGACCTTCGGCGGCACGCTGTACGGCAACGGACATACGATACAGCTCACCCCGAGCGACCTCTCGGCGGCGCAGAGCGGCGGCTACGACGCCTACGGCGCGCTTGTCGCGGTCAACAACGGCACGATACGCGACGTCAACCTCAAATTGATGGGCTGCGACCTCGCGTTTGACAAGAGCAACTCCGTATTCGGCGCGGTCGGCGTCAACAACGGAGATCTTGTCAACGTCTCCGTCGAGATCGTCGGCACGCTGAACATCGACGGAGCAGGGTACGCAGGCGCGCTCACCGCCGTCAACACGGACACGATCACCGATTGCGCGGCGACCGTCTCGGGCGAGGTCAAAATGACTTCGACAAGCGGCGAGACAGTCACTCAAAGCGGCACTTTCGGCGGACTCGCAGGGCGCGCGGGCGGCGCTATGACCCGCGTCGCGGCTTACGGCAGAGGCTCCGTCTCGGCAGCGGACGGCGGCGCAATCGTCGGACAGGCGGACGGCTTGACGATGGACGGCGTCATCGCTGCGGCGGAATGGGGAGTCAACGGAGTCGCCGGCAGCGGCACGCCTGCCGTGAGCGGGCTCTACGTCAACACTACGGCAGATCTCGGCGTGACCGCAGACGCGCTCGGCGACGAGCTGAGCTTGCTCGCTCCGCACACCGAGGGCTTCATTCAATACTACTTCACGTCCGAGGGCGACTTCACGTCGGGCGGCGTGAGACACGACGAGTTCGGCTCCGCCGGCGAGACCAATATGTCCGGCTACGGCGTCTATACAGACGACTTGACCGCGGTCATCGCCGTCGAGGCGATCGCCGAGATGGGCAAGTACATTTGGGAAGGCTACGGCATCAGCTACCTGACCGCCGCGAACGGCGGCAGCATAGGCACCGGGCTCAACCGCGTCGTAGGCGTGTTCGCGACAGCCACTCCGATTGACGAACAATACGACAGCGAGACCGCCACTCAGGGCGTGGGTGCGTTCGTCGTCGCGCTGGGCGGCTTCGGCTCCACGATCGTCGCCGAGGGCACCGCTTCCGTCAAAGAGGTCATCTACAACGGCACCGCACAAGAGTACACCGTCAAGCTCACCGTGGACGGCAAAGAGCAAGACGTCACCGTCAGCGGCACTGCGGTCGGCTACTATTCCAAGTCCTTCGTCGAGGGCGTGATTAGCGGAGGCGGCACGACGGTCGGCGACATCACTTTCGACACCAATAACCGCGTCGCCTACAAGATAGAGGGCGGCGGCAGTTCCGTCTCCGACGGCATCGCGCTGATCATACATCCCAAGACAGCCGACGCGACGAGCGCCGAGAAGTTCTATGACGGCAACTCCGAAGCGACCGTGGACCTCGAAGACTCGACCGGCGGCGCGGCGATCGACGGAGGCGTCTATCTCGACGCCGAATATGTCGAGACCGCGAACGCCGCCGACGCGACGCAGGTGTCGATCGTCAATGCGACGACCGCGGTCCGCACCGTTCTCGTAGACGGACAGGGCAACTTCGTACATCTCGTCGTCACCGACGAGGGCGCGGAGTTCGTGCCCGTGACGATAGGCGAGGACAACGCGTCGTTCGGCGTCGCAACGCCGCTTGCAGGCTATTCGGTCGCCGACATCATGCGCGCCTATGCGATGTTGACCGACTATGCCGACATAGTTGGCGTCGAGGGCGTCGACACGAAAGGCTATACCTCCGCCAAAGTGTTCGTCGTGACGGGCACTTGGAACAGCGCCGAGTTCGGCGGAGAGTTGCTCTTCGCTCCGCAGTCGGGCAACCTCAATCTGACCGACGCGGATTGGGAGGCGCAGATAACCGCGCTCGCCGTGCCGCAGGACTTCGATTGGTCGGCGCTCGCGAAGTATACGATCAAGGGCACGATCAACCCCATCGACCTCAAAATCGGCGTGACGATCAGCGGCGCGGATCAATCCTACAACCACGAGATATACGAGCCGACGACGAAGGGCGGCGCCGCGACGGTGGGTATGGGCTTTGACGAAGCGGCGGAGAAGTACGGCTTGACGCAGGGCGAGTACGACAAGCTTTGCTTGCAGGCGGAGAACATCGAAGTCGACGCCGTGTCCGGCATGTTCGCGCAACTCGTCGATGAAGAAAAACTCGTAGAGAACGGCGACGGCACCTATTCCGCCAAGATAAAGGAGTATCAACAACTGACGATCGCCACTTCGGGCGGCGGCACGGATAAGTCCGGCAACTTCATCGTCGGCGCGTCCGGCACGTTGACGTTGAGATACTTCAAGCCCGATATCGATAAAGAGGACGGCAAGACGACCTATCTGCTCGGTTCGCTCGACGATTGGCGCGCTTTGCAGAGCAACGAGGACGGCACCGCCGACTACAACACGCTCGACTACAGGCTGTCCGCCGACATCGACTTCGGCGGAGAGGGCGCGATGCTCGCTTGGAGCACCGCCGAGGGCAGTATGCTCGACTTCACCGGCACGCTGGACGGCGGCGAATATGTGTTGAGCAACATCTTCGAGTTCAACGAGGGCACGGGCGCCAAGTCCGCGCTCATCGGGAGCATAGGCGAGGGCGGCGTGGTCAGCAACTTGACCGTCGTCGACTCCGTGTTCGACGCGTTCGGCGACAACACCGCCACCGCAGGCATCGCGATCGAGAACCACGGCACGATCGAAAATTGCACGTTCGAGGGCACGTTGGCAGGCGGCTCGAAGAGCGCGAGCAAGGCTGTGCTCGCAGGGCTTGTCGCCAACAACTTCGGCACGATAAAGGGCGGCACGGCGGTCGCGGACGGCTTGATCTTCGCCGGCGCGGACGGCACGACCGACGCGGTCGGCATCGCGGTCAACGAGGACGAAACGGCGAGCGTAGTAGAAAACAGCAACGCGGTTGCGGCGATCCGCGCCTACGGCGGCGCTTCCGGCACTCTCGGCGGCGCGGTAGCCGAAAGCAATGCCGGCACGGGCAACGGCTATGTCCAAGGGCTCGCGACGAGAAACGGCGCGGCGGTCGCGGACGGCGATACGTCGAGCGCCAAGATAGTTTGGAGCGGCAACGATTCGATCAAGTCCGTGATCGAAAGCTATGTGTTCAATTCCGAGCTGGTGAGCTATGACGGCTCCAAGCTCGACACCGACAACTTCCGCAAGCTCATCGCGGCGCTCCGCCTGTTCGAGTTTGTCGGCGCGGCAGACGTCACGCATCCAAGCGCGTCCGCATGGGGCAAATATGAGACATGGCTCGCCGCGCACGCGCTGAATTGACGGCATAGCCAAAAAATTCCGCGTCTCACGCACGTCAAATTGCTTTACATCCGCGCGCCGTTGTGGTATAGTAATCAAGCGATTTGAAAAAATCGATCCTTGCTCCGCCGTCAAGTGGCGGAGACATCAGACCAAAAGGAGGTTTATATGAACAAGTACGAGCTTTTGTACATCATCGACAACGATTTGTCCGAAGATGAAAAGCAGGCGGTCATCGACAGGCTCAGCGCCGTCGTCACCACTGCCGGCGGCGAAGTCATCTCTTTGGACAAATGGGGCGAGCGCAAGTATGCTTACGACATCAAGTTCAAGTCGGCAGGCTACTATGTGTTGATGACGTTCACCGCTCCTGCGACCGTCCCTGCCGAGATCAACCGTCTCAGCCGTATCATGGATGAGATCGTCAGGATCATGATCATCAAGAAGTGAGGACACTACGATGAACAAAGTTATTTTGATAGGCAACCTTACCCGCGATCCCGAGACCAGCACCACCGCTTCCGGTATCACCATGTGCAGGTTCTCGATTGCGGTCAACAGACGTTTCGGCAAAGACAACAACGAAGCCGACTACTTCAACGTCATAGCTTGGAGAGCGTTGGGCGAAAATTGCGGCAAGATCTTGACCAAGGGCAGGAAAGTGTGCGTGGTCGGCAGCATCCAGATTCGCAACTATGAGGGCAACGACGGCGTCAAACGCACCGCTGTCGAAGTCACCGCCGACGAGGTCGAGTTCCTGTCGTCCCCGAGAGGCGAGGGCGAAAACGCCGCTCCCGCTCCGAGGAGAGAAGAAGCTCCGGCTCCCAAGCTCGAAAGGATGGACACTCCCGAAGAGGACCTTCCGTTTTGATTAATCAAGGAGACTTACTATGAGCGAAGAAAAAGTTACGGTCAAAAGACCGGCAAAGAGAGTTCCGCGCAAGAAGGTTTGCAACTTCTGCGTCGACAAGGCAGAGGAGATTGACTACAAGGACGTCGCCAAACTCCGCAAGTACATCACCGAAAAGGGCAAGATTCTCCCCAAGCGCATGAGCGGCGTTTGCGCGAAGCATCAAAGAATGCTCGCACAGGCGATCAAGAGGGCGAGGTATATGGGGCTGCTCCCCTACGTCGCAGAGTAAAACCGCGTATAGCGGCGCACCTTTGCGCCTACAAGAACGTCTCGGGGGCGGTCACGGACGCAAGTCCGGTTGGGCCGCCCCTCTCGCAACCTTTGCGGCGCAAATCTGCGCCACTCTACGCGGTTTTGATATAAGATCGCGCAAGCGGGGTGAGGACAAGGTTTTGAGCGGACCTTTTGCGCGCATACTTCGTCTTGCCCGAGGCTCAAGACCGCAGAGGGTATTGATCATTTCAGTTCCGCGCTCCCTTTGGGGCGCGGACTGTTTCACCGCTTTAAGCGGCTCGTTTGGGCATCTTTGTGCCTCTCGGAACGTTCGCGTACCATTGAGGTACAGCTCGCAACCCTATCGGCGCAAATCTGCGCCAAGTCGCTCGCTTAAAGCTGCATGGCTCTGTTTATCTAATCGGTTCTTTGATAGCTGTGTAACGGCAAAACGCTGTCGGATATTTTTATGTCGGCTTGCCCACCTGCGCGCGGCGCGGTCTATATTTAAGCTTGGTTTTAAGATAGGAAGGGAAGTATGCGCGCAAAAGATCTGCATTGCATTACCCGTCACAAAAGACCGCGCAAGCGGGGTGAGGAC
>CABKMX010000067.1 GCA_902373595.1 uncultured Christensenellaceae bacterium | reverse complement strand
ACATAGTAGGTCGACGACATCGTCGTCACCATGCTGTCGGGCGAGATCGAGCCGGCGATTATGTAGCCGAGCGCGCCCGTCAAACTCGAAAACGCCGCCAAAAAGCGCGTCTTTTTGAAGCCCGTCGCCATCGTCACGCCCATCATGAAGTAGGCAAATTGCGAATATTCGACAGGATATTCGGGATAGTCTATGATGCGATAGTAGATGAACTCAATGCTCTTGTAAGTCAAGAAAACGCAAGACAGGGTCATCGAAATGATGTACGAAAGTTTGGGACGCTTGCTCAGCTTGATCGCCAATATGGTCAGCACGACCGCAAGCACCAAAAGTATGACCGCATACCACCAATATTTCATTTTCTCCCCTTTCGCCCGTATGCGCAACGCGCTAGGGCGACTTTTGATGTCAATGTTTTGAGCGACGGACGAGACCTTTTTGACACTGCCGCACCTGCCGTCCGAGATGCTCGGCGCATGCCCCTCTCCCGGCAAAAACAGCGCCCAACCGCGTTCCCTCATCGGCAGCAGAGCGAGCGGCGCGGATGAGATTGCGATGTCCCTGCCCTCGTCGTACGGCTCGACCTCGCGCGCGTTCGCCGCGTCGGGCACGCCCATAAATTCGCTGCCCGACAAGATGTATTGCAAGTCCGCCCACTTGCGGTGCGTCTCGAACGTCGCGCCCTCGGCGGAGCGCGGCGAATAGGTCATCACGTTGACGTAAAGCCCATCCTCGATGTCGTACCTGCCGTCCGGAGTGTCGGCGTCCATCGCCGCCGCCCTCGCCAAACACAGCGCTATGCGCCTGTCTGCGTCCGAATACGCTTTGCCCTTGCCGTCGCAATAGATCATAACTGCCTCCTTGACTATTATAGCAAAACGGCGCAAATATGCAAAGCGTTCGAAGATATTTCGCACCGACGTATGTATTTGTGTATCATCGCCGATCGGGGCGCATATCCGCCGCAAGAGGGTTGACGAGACATCCAAAGTCATTTATAATTAAATTTGCCAAGGAGGAACCGACATGCAAAAGGAAACTCGCAAAAAACTCATTCAAGCCGTGATGATCGTCGTCGCGGCGGGACTCAACATTTGGGGCATTCTCTCGCTGTTGCAGACGCTCGGCACCGACGTCGGGCTCAAATACTTCGAAGCGTTCCCAAACCTCGTGCTCAACTATGTCGTCGTCATCGCGACGATGGCGTGCGGCATAATGCTGATGTCCGCCGCCGCAGGCACGTTCAAGGGCAAGGTCAAAAACGTCTTTTCCATCGCCGTCTGCGCATACAGCACGGTGATGACGGTGCCGCTGCTCCTCGCGTTCATACTCATGATCCCCGTCGCAGCAGGCGCGTCGATGCCCGAATTCCTCGACAGCATGGTCGGCGACATCGTAATCGCGTTCCAGATCTTCCTCGGCGAAGGCGGCGTGCAATACCTCATCTATTGCCTCGGCATCTTGATGAGCATTGTCTTCCTCGCCGTGCCGATCTTGTCCACCTATTGCACCGTAAAAGAGATCGACATCCTGAAAGTGCTGAAAGGGAAAAAGAAAGCGGAATAATGCTCAATGCAAAATGCATAATGCACAATGCAAAATGCATAATGCTCAATGATCGATCGAAAGCGCGCCGTCACGGTGCGCTTCCTTTTTTGATTCCGCTCTCGCTTTGCGGTGCGACACTTCACGCCGCTAGATTGCATAATTGAAGCTTGAAAAAGTTAAATTTTTCAGATAGAACCAAGTTAAGTAGGCGACTTAATTTTGTACACCACACTATCCAAACTCTCTCCTCAGATTGACCGCGGAGAGTGGCGTAGATTTGCGCCGTACGGGTTGCGAGGCGGCGACCCAGTGTACTAAAACGTACACGGTCAGCCGCCGAGACGTTCCGTACGGCGCAAAGGTATGCCGCTATACGCGGTCAATTTTCGAACTGCGAATTGTACAAAGAGGCATAGAACCCGTTCCGCGCCAGCAGCTCTTCGTGGCTGCCCTGCTCAACCACGTCGCCGTCACGCAGCACGAGAATGCGGTCGGCGTTCTTGATCGTCGACAGACGGTGAGCGATGATGAAGCTGGTCCTGCCCTGCATGAGCGCGTCCATCGCCTTTTGGATGAGCACCTCTGTGCGCGTGTCGACGGACGACGTCGCCTCGTCGAGGATGAGCACTTTGGGGTCGGCGAGCACGGCGCGCGCGATCGTCAGCAGCTGCTTTTGCCCCTGCGAGATGTTGTCCGCGTCCGAGTTGATGACGAAGTCGTAGCCGTCCGGCAGCGTGCGTATGAAGTGGTCGGCGCAGGCGATCTTTGCCGCGCGTTCGACCTCTTCGTCGGTCGCGTCAAGTTTGCCGTAGCGGATGTTGTCGCGGATCGTGCCGCTGAACAGCCATGTGTCTTGAAGCACCATGCCGATGTGCTCGCGCAGCGCCTCGCGCGTGTACTCGGTGATGTCCGCGCCGTCGAGCGAGATGCTTCCGCCGCCGAGCTCGTAAAAACGCATCAGCAATTTGACAATGGTCGTCTTGCCCGCGCCTGTCGGTCCGACGATCGCGACCCTCTGCCCCGGCTTGACGTCGCAGCTGAAGTCGTGGATGATGATCTTTTCGGGATCGTAGCCGAACTTGACGTGCTCGAACGAAACTTCGCCCTTGACGTCCTCGGGCGCGAGAGAGCCCGTCTCTTCCTCTTCGGGCTGTTCGAGGAAGCCGAAGATGCGCTCCGCCGCCGCGACCGTCGACTGGAAGGTGTTGGCGATGCTCGACATCTGGTTGATTGGCTGGTTGAATTGGCGGAAATATTGAATGAACGACTGAATGTTGCCCACCGTCAAACCGCCGAATCCGTTGATGACCATCACGCCGCCGAGCACACAGCAGATCACATAGTTGAGGTTGCCGACAAAGCCCATGAGCGGCATCATCATGCCCGAGAAGAATTGCGAGTTGCGCGCCGAGATGTACAGCTTGTCGTTGAACGCCTTGAACTCCTCGAGCGTGCGCTCCTCGCCGTTGAACAGACTGACGACGTTGTGCCCGGCGAACGTCTCCTCGATGTGGCCGTTGACGTGCCCGAGGTACTCCTGCTGCATCAGGTAGAACTTTTGCGACCGCTTGACGATGAGCATGACTATCACCAGCGAGACCGGCACCATCACGAGCGCGACAAGGGTCAGCACCCAGCTGATCTTGAACATCATCACCAATACGCCGACGATTGTCGTCACCGCGGTGACCGACTGCGAAAGGCTTTGGTTGAGCGCGGTCGAGATCGCGTCCACGTCGTTGGTGATGAAGCTCATCACCTCGCCGTTGGTCGTCGTGTCAAAGAACTTGAGCGGCAGCTTGTCTATCTTGCGATTGATGTCGTCGCGGAAGCGATAAGACACGCGTTGAGCGACACCGGCAAGCAAAAATCCCTGAATGTAGCCGACGATCGCCGACGTCGCGACAAGGATGATAATCTTGATCAGGATGTCGATGATCTTGCCCGAATCTATGCCCGGCGCCGCGTCCGTCAACGATGTGCCGAGCACCCTGTCGCGGTAGCTCTCCGCGACCGAGAACTTGTCCTGCATCCCCAAAGCCGTGAAGAACTCGCCGACCGTCGTCGCGTCCTTCGCCGCGTACAATTGAGCGACGGTGACCGCGCGCATCTCGTCCGTCACGGTCTCGGACGGGATCACGTCCGCGTCGGCAAGCTCGCCGAGCGTCTTGTCGCCCATCAGCTCTATGATTGACGGATCGAGTTCGGGTATCGAGTCTTGGATCTCTATCGCTGCATTGTAGTAGGTCTTTTGCATCGCGCCGCCGAGCAGCTCGTCCGTCGCCGTGCCGAGGATGTCGGGCACGGTCAACGTCAAGATGACGCTTGAGATCGCCAATACGAACGCAATGACAATCGTCACGACGTCGCGGCGCATATAGCGGAACGTCTTGGCGAGCGTCCCCTTGAAATCCTTTGCCTTTTCGCCGGGCATCATGCCGTGCGGTCCGCCCCGGGTCCGCCCATGCGATGGCGGCGTACATTCATCTTCGCGCTCATAAGCCCAGCTCCTCCTCGGACAATTGCGACTTGGCAATGTCCAGATAGACCGGGCAAGACGCGAGCAGTTGCTCGTGCGTGCCCTGCCCGACAATCTCGCCGTCGTCGAGGACGATGATGTTGTCCGCGTTCTTGATTGTGCCAACGCGCTGAGCGACGATGACGATTGTCGCGCCGGACAGCTTGTCTTTGAGCGCCTGACGAAGCGCCGCGTCCGTCTTGAAGTCGAGCGCGCTGAAGCTGTCGTCAAAGACGTAAATCGGGCACTCCTTGGCAAGGGCGCGAGCGATTGCGATACGCTGTTTTTGACCGCCCGAGACGTTGTCGCCGCCCTGTGCAATCTCGCTCTTGTAGCCGTCCTCTTTGGACGCGACAAACTCTGTTGCCTGCGCAATCTCCGCCGCGCGCTCCATTCTCTCGTCGGGCATATCCTCGTCCGAATACTTGATGTTGGACTCTATCGTGCCCGAGAAGAGAATGTTCTTTTGCGGCACAAAACCGACACCGGCACGCAATTTTTTGAGATCGAAGTCCCTGACGTCGACGCCGCCGATTGTCACTTTGCCCTCGGTAGCGTCCGCCATGCGCGGTATCAAATTGACTATGGTCGACTTGCCCGAACCCGTCGAACCGATGATCGCGGTCACCTCACCCTTCTTTGCGGTGAACGAGATGTGGCGCACCGCCTCGGCGTCGCCGCCGTAGCTGTACGCGACGTCGTCGAACACTATGTCGCCGTCCACATTCGCGTCGGTGGGGTGCTCCGGAGTGACGACAGACGCCGGCGTGTCGAGCACGTCCGCGACGCGCTCCGCCGACACAGCCGCCCTCGGCATCAATACGAACGCCATCGACAGCATCATAAAGGACATGATGATCTGCATCGCGTATTGAATGAACGCGATCATGTTGCCGACCTCGGAGATGTCCTTTGCGCTGACCGCCGCGATCCATACGACCGCGATGCTGACGCCGAACATCACCATCGTGATCGCCGGGTTGAGGATCGCCATCACCCTGTACGCAAACAGCGATGTCCTGGTAAGGTCCTTGTTGGCGTCCTCAAAGCGCTTTTCTTCATGCGCTTGGGTGTTGAACGCGCGGATGACCATAAGTCCGGCAAGTTCGTCCTGCGCGACTTGGTTGACGCGGTCGATCTTGGTCTGCATTTGCTTGAACTTTGGCAGCACCGTCGCGATCATCACGATGATCGCGACCAAAAGCACCGCGACAGCGACAGCGACGACGATGACCAGCCCCGGCATGCCGCGGCTGAACCGCACCGCCTTGATGATGCCGCCGATGCCCATGACGGGCGCGAACATCACGAGGCGCAAAAACATGATGGAAAAGATCTGGATCTGCGTGATGTCGTTGGTGCCGCGCGTGATCAACGAAGATTGCGAAAACTTGTCGAATTCCGCGCTCGAAAAACTGCCCACCTTGGCGAACACGTCATAGCGCAGATCGCGCGCGAGCGCCGCACCCACCGTGGACGAAAAATAGCCGACCAAGATCGCCGAGACCGCGCATCCCAGCGCGACCGCCAGCATCTTGACCCCGATCGACCAAATTTGATCCATGTCCCCCACCGCTATGCCCGATGTGATGATGTCGGACATATAGGTCGGCAGCTGAAGCTCGCACAACGCCTGACAGACGAGGAATGCGGTCGACAGCAGGATCATCATCCAATATTTTGTGTAGTACTTGACAATAGTCTTTTTCATCGACTATGCCTCCGAAAAATTGTTATCCGCTTTCGCGCAGCGCGCGCATTATTATATGTTACAAGGTATCACAAATTTATACTCTTGTCAACGCCGCGCGTGTAACGAAGGAAATTATACAGCGCCAAACTTAAACGCGCATTAAACTGTTAGGCAACCGAACAGTTTTGTTCCGCGCTCAAAGCTCCGCTTTTTGAGAGGGCACCATTGCACTGTTCTGCTCAATCGGCTTACGCCTCATATACGCAGGCGCAATGGTTCCCTCTCAATACTCACCCTCCAACGCGGCACGCTCGCTCACCGCTCACGACCGCGCAAAGTGCCCTCGTCGAAGAGCGCGGTCATTCGACGAGGGCGTTATCGTATCTCGCCCAAGCGCGGTTGGGCGAGATATTTTCTGTTCCGCGCTCGCTTTGCGGCGCGGTACAGATCACCGCTTTAAGCGGCTCGTTTGGGCATCTTTGCGTCTCTCGGAACGCTCGCGT
>CABKMX010000066.1 GCA_902373595.1 uncultured Christensenellaceae bacterium | reverse complement strand
GAAGAGGCGTTCGAGGGCTCGGACGCGGTGATGGGGTTGCGCATTCAGCTGGAGAGGCAGCAGGTCGGACTCTTCCCGAGTTACGGCGAATATACCTCCTTCTTCGGCATCACCGACGCGCGCATGAAACTCGCAAACAGGGGCGCGGTCGTATTGCACCCCGGGCCCGTCAACAGGGGCGTCGAACTCGCCTATGACGTGCTCGACAAAGACTATTGCCTCAAGGACGTCCAGGTCACAAACGGAGTCGCGACCAGAATGGCGCTGCTCAAAATGCTTCTCGGAGGGAAACAATGATCGTCATCAAAGACGCCGACCTGTTCGGCAAAAAGGTAGATATAGCCGTCGACGGAGACCGCGTCGTCGAGGTCGGCGACGTCAAGGCGCCCAAGGGGGCGACGATTGTCGACGCGGGAGGACTTGCCGTCTTGCCGGCGTTCGTCGACATGCACGTCCATCTGCGCGAGCCCGGCTTCGAGTACAAAGAGGACATCGAGAGCGGCTGCCGCGCCGCGGTCGCAGGCGGCTTTGCGGCTGTCTGCTGCATGCCCAACACCAAGCCGGTGACCGACAACAAATATATCGTCAAATACGTCAAGACTCGCGCCGAAGAGGTGGGGCTTGCAAAGGTCTATCCCATCGCCGCAATCACCGTCGGACAGGAGGGCAAACAGATCGCAGAGCTGGGCAAGCTCAAAGCCGCCGGCGCTGTCGCGTTCTCGGACGACGGCAGACCGGTCGAAAACGCGCAGACGATGCGCGTCGCGCTCGAATACGCAAAGCAGTTCGACGCGCTTTTGATCAGCCATTGCGAAGAGCTTTCGCTCGTCGCCGGCGGCGTAATCAACGAGGGATATACCGCCTCGGAAGCCGGCTATCGCGGCATCACGAGGGCGAGCGAAGAGGTGATGGCGGCGCGCGAAATCGTGCTCGCCGACGCGCTGTCGACAAAGGTGCACATCGCGCACATCAGCACCGAAGGGAGCGCAAGACTGATACGCGACGCCAAGCGCGCGGGCATCAAGGTCACCTGCGAGACATGCCCCCACTATTTCGCCGCGACCGACGAGCTTGCCGCAAACGGCGACCCGATGGCGAAGGTCAATCCGCCGCTGCGCGAGGAAAGGGACAGACAGGCAATCGTGCGTGCGATTCAGGACGGTACGGTCGACGCAATCGTCACCGATCACGCGCCGCACGCCGCGCACGAAAAGGGCGCGTTGAACGACGCCGCCAACGGCATAAGCGGACTTGAGACCTCGTTCGCGCTGTCGTATACATATCTGGTGAAGAGCGGCGCAATCACGCTGCAAAAGCTGTCGCAATTGATGACCGAAAATCCGGCAAGGCTTGTCGGCATCCCCTGCGGCAAGATAGAAAAGGGAGGACTTGCGGACATCGTGTTGGTCGACCTCGGCGAGCAGTTCGAGATCGATCCCGACCGCTTCTTCTCCAAGGGCAAAAATACCCCGTTCAGGGGCCGCAAGGTTTTCGGCAGGGTCAAGATGACCATGGTCGAAGGAAAAATCAAATTCAAGGACGGTGAAATATGCTGATCGACAGACTTATCGACAAGATCAAAGAGACGGACAATCCGTCGGTGGTGGGACTTGACACCTGCATCGACTACCTTCCCGACGACGTGCGCGGCAAGTGCGAGACGCTCTATGACGCGGCGAAGTACGTCACGGACTTCAACTTTGCGCTGATCGACGCAATCAAGGACGTCGTCCCGGCGGTCAAAGTGCAGGTCGCCTATTATGAGATGTACGGTGTCGAGGGCATGCGCGCGTTCTCGGATACGCTCGCGTATGCGCGTCAGCACGGGCTGTTCACGATCGCCGACGTCAAACGCAACGACATCGGCAGCACCGCTTCCGCTTACAGCAACGCCTACCTCGGCGAGACGGTGCTCGAGGGCAGCGCGGTCACGCCGTTCGAGAGCGACTTTGTCACCGTCAACGGCTATCTCGGCAGCGACGGCGTCTTGCCGTTCGTCGCCGATTGCAAAAAGAACGACCGCGGCATCTTCGTCCTCGTCAAGACCTCAAACCCCGGCAGCGGCGAGCTGCAGGACAGGCTGATGGACAACGGCAAGACGCTGTACGAAAATATGGCGTGCCTCGTCGACGAGTGGGGCGCGGATCTGCGCGGCAAGTACGGCTATTCGAGCGTCGGCGCGGTCGTCGGCGCGACGCACAAGGCGCAGGCGGAGGCAATCCGCAAAGCGCACCCGAACCTCTTCTTCCTCATTCCCGGCTACGGGGCGCAGGGCGGAAAGGCGGAGGATCTCGCGGTCTGCTTCCGCGACGGCATCGGCGGCATCGTCAACTCGTCGCGCGGCATCTTGACCGCATACCGCAAACCGCAATATGCGGGCAAGGCGTTCGACGAGGCGGCAAGGCTCGCCGCGATTGCAATGCGTGAGGACATCGGCAAGTGCATAAGATGAAGGACCGCTCCGCGGTCGTGCTCGCAAACGAGCGCGTCGCCGACGGAGTGATGAAGATGACTTTGAAATTCGACGACCTGCCCCAAATCGAGGGCGGTCAGTTCGTGCACGTCCGCGTGCCCGACGGCGCGCATGTGCTCAGAAGACCGTTTTGCATCTGCGACTTCGACAAAGAGGAGCGCACAATCGACATATGCTACGCCGTCGTCGGCGCAGGCACCGCAAGACTCGCCGAGGTCAAGCGCATGGAGCGCCTCGACGCGCTGCTGCCGCTCGGCAACGGCTACGTCCCCGAGGGAGACAAGGTCTTGCTG
The DNA here is from genome assembly GCA_902373595.1 of uncultured Christensenellaceae bacterium. Taxonomy (GTDB): domain Bacteria; phylum Bacillota; class Clostridia; order Christensenellales; family UBA3700; genus Ornithoclostridium; species Ornithoclostridium faecigallinarum. The sequence continues at coordinate 3,526 of CABKMX010000066.1, read as the reverse complement.
ATCGGCGGCGGCATGGGCAGCGCGGTGCTCCCCGCGATCGTCACCGCTCACCCCGACAAGGAGTACACCGTCTGCCTCGGATTCGGCGACGCGTCAAAGGTAGTGCTCGTCGAAGAACTCGAGAAAAAGGGCGCGAAGGTCATCCTCGCGACCGACAACGGCTCCGCCGGCGAAAAGGGATATGTCACCGACGTCGCCGCGCGCGTCGTTCGCGCCGACAGACCGGACGAGATCTTCTGCTGCGGCCCCGAGATCATCTACAAGATCCTCGCCAAAAAGGAGGAGATCGCCGGCATCCCGACCAAGATCTCGCTCGAACAGCGGATGGGCTGCGGCATCGGCGCATGCCTCGTCTGCAATTGCAAGGTCAAACGCGCGGGCGGCGAAGAATATGTCCGCGTCTGCAAGGACGGTCCGGTGTTCGACATCGGGGAGGTGGCGCTGTGAATACCGCAGTCGAGATAGCGGGAGTCCGCTTCAAAAATCCGATAATCACCGCGAGCGGCACGTTCGGCTTCGGCTCCGAATACGGGGAGTTCTATCCGCTGAGCGCGCTGGGCGGCATTTGCACCAAGGGGCTGACGATCAACCCCAAACAGGGCAACCCCCCGCCGCGCGCGACCGAAGTTTACGGAGGTATGCTCAACGCGGTCGGGCTGCAAAACCCCGGCGTCGAGCACTTCCTCGCGACAGACGACAAACGCCTCGCAGACGAGGACGTCGTAGTCATCGCCAACGTCGCCGGCGCGACTCTCGAGGACTATATCGCGATCGGGGAGCGCATCAACGACGCGCACGCGCAGATGGTCGAGCTCAACATCTCCTGCCCCAACGTCAAACAGGGCGGGATGGCGTTCGGCGTGCTGCCGTCGTCCGTCGAAAAGGTGACCGCCGCGGTCGTCAAGGTGTGCAAAAAACCGGTGATCACCAAGCTGTCGCCCAACGTCGCGAACATCGCCGACAACGCCCGCGCCGCCGAGGCAGGCGGAGCGGCGGCGGTCTCGCTGATCAACACGCTCTCGGGCATGGCTGTCAATTGGAAGACGCGCCGGCCGATACTCGCCAACAACAACGGCGGCATGTCCGGTCCCTGCGTCAAGCCGGTCGCGCTCAAAATGGTCTGGGATTGCTTCAACGCGATCGACATCCCCATCATAGGGCTCGGCGGCATCACGTCGTACACCGACGTGCTCGAATTCATGATCTGCGGCGCGCGCGCCGTCCAGGTCGGCACCGCAAACTTTACGTCGCCCACCGCGGCGTACGACATCGCCCGTGACCTCGCGGAATATGTCAAACGAAACGATATCGATATCAACGACCTCGTCGGCTCGCTCATTCTCAACGGCTGACGGTCAAAGGAGTATTTTTATGATGACTACGGAACAGGCTTTGGAAATCTACCGCAAATGCGGAGCCGTGCTCAAAGGGCACTTCAAATTGACCAGCGGCAGACACGCCGACACCTATATGCAGAGCGCAAAAGTGTTCGTCGACACCGAGTGCAGCGAACAGCTGTGCAAGGCTCTCGTCGAAAAGCTCAACGCTGCGGGCGTCGAGGCGGATATGGTCATTTCGCCCGCGATCGGCGGCATTTTGATGGGATATGAGGTCGCGCGCCAAATGCGCAAGCCCAATATCTTCGCCGAGCGCGAGAACGGCGAGATGACGCTGAGAAGAGGCTTCTCTTTCCCCGAAGGCACGCGCTTTGTCGTCACCGAGGACGTCGTCACCACCGGCGGCTCGGTCAAAGAGGTCATCGCCCTCGTCAAGAAGATGGGCGGTGAGGTCGCCGCGGTCGCGTCTCTCGTCGATCGCAGCAACGGTAAGGTCGACTTCGGCGTCAAGTTCGTCAACCTCATCAGCATGGACATCACGTCCTACGAGCCGGAAGATTGCCCGCTGTGCAAAGAGGGCAAGATCGAGTTGGTCAAGCCCGGCTCGAGAGTGTTCAACAAGTGACATTCGACAGGGCGTTGAGCGCGTGCGCCAAGCTGCGCGAGAGGACGGACTTCGTCCCCGAGATCGCGATCGTGCTGGGCAGCGGACTGGGCGGAGCGGTCGACCTCGACGAGGAATTTTCGATCGGGTACGACGAGCTGGGACTGCCCGGCTCCACCGTCCACGGGCACAGAGGAAGGATGGTCTTCGGCAGGATGAGCAGCAAAAAGGTCGCCGTCTTGCAGGGGAGAGTGCACTTCTATGAGGGGCATTCGTCCGCGACCGCGGTTCTTCCGGTGAGAGTCGCGGCGCTCGCCGGCGCAAAGACGGTCATCCTCACAAACGCCGCCGGAGGCATCGCACCCGACTTCGAGTGCGGAGACATCATGGCAATCCGCGACCATATCTGCCTTGCGCCCAATCCGCTGATCGGTCCCAACGACGACCGCTTCGGTCCGCGCTTCCCCGATATGACCGCGCCGTACGACCCCGAACTGATCGAGGTCGCGAAAAGGGCGGCGCAGCGTTGCGGATTCGAGCTCAAAGAGGGCGTCTATATCCAATTCACAGGTCCGTCGTTCGAGACCGCCGCAGAGGTCAAAATGGCAGGCATTTTGGGAGCGGGCGCGGTCGGCATGAGCACCGCGATCGAGACGATCGCGCTCAGACATATGGGCGTCAGAGTGATGGGGCTGTCATTCATCAGCAACAAGGCGTGCGGCCTTGCGGGCAAACCGCTGTCGCACGAGGACGTCAACCGCGAGAGCGAACGCGTCGTAGGCAAGATGCGCGCGCTGCTCGCCGAGATCGTCGGAGATATCCAATGAAGATGAGGTTTTTCAACGCCAAGATTTGGGACGGCGAAAAGCTGTTCGACGGAGAACTGCGCGTCGAGGGCGACAAGATCGCGCGCGTCAGCCCCGTGTCCACGCTCGAGTGGCAGCACTGGGACCGCGAGATCGACTGCGGCGGCAACCTCATCATGCCGTCGTTCAAGAACGGGCACACCCATTCGCCGATGGCTTTCTTGCGCTCGTACGCCGAGGACCTGCCCTTGCAGGAGTGGCTGAGCGAAAAGGTGTTCCCCGCCGAAGCGCTGCTCACCGACGAGGACTGCTACCACCTGACAAGGCTCGCTTGCGCCGAATATTTCGCCGGCGGCACGACGTTCGTCTGCGAGATGTACGGGCATACGCGTGCGGTCGCAAAGGCGCTCGCCGACAGCGGCGTCGCGGCGGTCGTCACAGAGGGCATACTCGACTTTGACGGGTCGCCAAAGTTCATCGAAGACAAGATTGACGACAGCGTCGAATACTACAAGAATTTTCCTGCCCGTGTGCGTTACGGCATCTCTATCCACGCGCAGTATACCTGCGGAGAGGGGACGCTGGGCGCGGTCAAGAGGGCGGTCGACAAGTACAAAATGCCCCTCTTTGCGCATGTGTCCGAGACGGCGCGCGAGGTCGCGTCCTGCAAGGAGCAGACGGGCAAGACTCCGTTTGAATATCTCGCCGGCAAGGGGCTGTTCGACTTCGGCGGAGCGGCGTTCCACTGCGTGCACGTCACGTCCGCAGAGATGGAGATC
>CABKMX010000065.1 GCA_902373595.1 uncultured Christensenellaceae bacterium | reverse complement strand
GCGTCGTGCTCATCTTCGGCGTCGCCGCTTGCGACGACACGCCCGAAGAGGACATCCCCAGCGCCGAGACCGACAGCGACCTTCTCTTCACCAACGGCACGTTCGGCAACACTACGGGCAGCACCTACCCGCTCACTCCCTCCAATTGGACGGGCGCACGCGGCAGTTCAAGCGGCTCCAACTCCACTCCCGGCGGTTCGGACAACCTGATCGCCGGCGTCATCAGCGTCGAACAGGATTCGTACAGCGACAACAGGGACACCTACGGCAACGTCGGCTCGCCCGGCAAGCCCGAGGGCGCAAAGGATGACAACATCCTCATGATCTACAACAAGGTCCCGACCGTCTACAAGTACACGTCGGCGTCCGTCTCGCTCGCGACCTCGTCTTACTACAAGCTGACCTTCTCCGTCTACACCGACATCGAGGACGGCGACGCCGCGCGCGGCGCGTATGTCTATGTCAACGGCGGCGCATATGCGGCGTTCAAGGCGATCGACACCGACAAGAAGTGGGTCACCTACACCGTCTATATCGAGACGTCCGACATCTCGTCGCAGAACATCACCGTCGTGCTGTCGCTCGGCGACGGCAACAAGGCCGGCGGCGCGATGACTCAGGGCTACGCCTACTTTGACGAAGTCAAGCTGGAAAACCTCTCCGACGTCGAAGAGGGCGAGACCGCGTTCACCGAAGCCGATTTCGACGCGGCGACCGTGAACGACACCACCGCCAAATATACGATGAAGGTCTCGGACGGCGAGTTTGACTACTCGACCACGACGACCTCTCCGTACAGCGCTTCCAAGTGGTCCGGCATGGCGGGCAGAGGCGACGGCGACAACGCGCCCTCCTCTTCTTCCTATGTCAGCAAGGGCATCGTCGACAGTTCCGTCACCTCGACCGTTGCGGCTCACGACGGCTCCGACGTCGACGTCACCGTCGCGGAAGGCACCGTCGGCACCAAGATGTTGATGATCAACAACAAACAGGCGACCGCGTACGGCTACCGCAGCTCGGCGGCGATGCGCCTGTTCGGAGGCAACGACAGCTACTACAAGATCTCCGTCAAGGTCCGCACCGCGGCTTTGGCAGAGGGCGGCGCGTCGATTGCGCTGACCGACGGCTCCAACGACAGCGATCCCTATCTGCTCGTCACCGACATCAACACGAACGGCACATGGCAGACGATCGATTTGTTCGTCCAAGCCAACCAATTCCGCAGCACGGACATCTATCTCGAGCTGTGGCTGGGCAGAGGCGGTGAAGACAACGCCGACACCCATGTCGAGGGCGTCGCGTTCTTTGACGGCGTGACTCTCGACAAGGCAACCGCGGAGCAATACAACTCCGCCGCCGCCGAAGGCAGGTCCCACTCCTTCCTCACCGATGAGAACAAACTCGACCGCGCGTCTTTGACGACCGCCGACTTTGTGCTCGCCGACGCGGACGCGGTCATCCCGAATCGCACGACTTGGAGGAACGTCGGCACCTCGGATTCGGATTGGGCGGCAAACGGTGCGACCCGCTTCCCCGAGCTTGACAATCCCTCCGTCCCCGTCACTTCGTGGGACAACAAGGACGTGCTGGTCATCCACAACTACAAGTCCTCTTCATTCGCTCTGTCCACTCTGACCGAGGGCACCGATTCGACCGAAGCGAAAGGGCTGTTCACCGTCTTGCGCAATCGCTGCTACATCATCTCCGTTTGGGTCAAGACGCAGGACATCAAGGAAGGCTCCGGCATCACCGTCGCGCTGTTCTCCTATGACAAAGCCGCTAAAGAGGACGAGCGCAAGACTCAGCTGTCTTCGTTCACCAACGTCAACACCGCAGACCTCGACGACTATGTCAGCGAGGGCAACAACGGCTATACCGAATTGAGATTCGTCGTCAAGGGCGCGAACGCCGAGGATACCCTCGTCGGACTCGACGTCTCCTTCGGCAGCGGCACTTCGATGCAACCGACCACCCACCTGTCGGGCTATGCGATGCTGTCGTCGATCTCGATCGAATCCATCGATTATGACGACTACTCGTCCGTGTCGACCGACACGGTCACCAAGTCCGTTTCGCTTTTGAGCAGCGGCAGCTCCACCGAGCTGTCCTCCAACGGCTACTTCAACTACATCGACGTGTCCGCGACTCAAAGCGCGTACGCCGACAATGCGACCGATGCCGATCCCGTCTACACCGATGACGGCCTTCTCGGCGGCTTTGCGGGCGTGCCCGACGGCTGGACGGTCAACAACTCCGCAAACCTCACCGCCGACGGCACCGTCGCGGGCGTGCTCGAGCTGGACAACGACAAACATTTGGCATCCAATCGCATCACGAGCGCATTCGGCACGATTGATCCGGAGAAGTTCTACGACGGGATGGATCTTGTAGGCGCGAACAAGGACAACTACCCCAACGTGCTTGCGATCCACAGCGCCGCCAACATCTCCTATAAGAGCGACTCCGTGTCGCTGTCCGCGTCGAGCTACTACCTGCTCGGCGTATGGGTCAAGACGGACGGCAAGAGCACCGTCACCGTCTCGGTCGACGCGTCTACCGACAGCGCCGCAGTGACAACTTTCACCCCCGCGGACGATGATTGGCACTACTACAGCTTCTATATCAGGACGGGCTTCACCGCGGTCGACGTCACTATGACGCTCGGCGTTGCGCCTCTCGGAGGCAACGTCAACACCGCGTACTTCGCCATCGCGAGCTACAACACCGTCCCCGAGGCGACGTTCGAAAAGGCGCAGACAGAAGACACCGCTTCCGACAACATCACCGTCAAGTCGTTCACCGTCGACTCGTTCGACAGCGCGACCGACCTCGCCGAGATGGACGCCCCCGACAACTGGAGCGGCGCTACCCTCGACGAAGACGCAAGCACTTCGGAAGAGGACTTCGCCGGCGGCGTGTTCAATCAGCGTGAAGGCAACTGGGATGAGCTCGGCATCGATCCCGACGTCGAGACCGCGATCGCCGGCAAGCTGGACGCGTCCACCGCGGTCGGCAACGGCGTGCTCGGCGACAACGTGCTCGTCATCAACAACAAGGTCGCGGGCGCATACTCCTACTCCGCCGACAGCATCACCCTCGAGGGCGACACCTACTACAAGGTGAGCATCTGGGCGCTGACCTACAAGCTGGGCAAAGACGAGACCGCGACGATCTCGCTCAAACTCAACAACCTCACCTACACCTTCGGCAGACAAAACCACAGCGAGGGCGACGACGCAAAGCGCGTGGTCAACACCTCCACCTATGCCGATGACGGCACCGAGACCGTCGGCGAGTGGACGCAGTACACCTTCTATGTCCACACCGAAAAGGACGTCACGCCGACCGCGGTGCTCACCGCGCAGCTCGGCTTTGACGGACATATGGTCGAGGGCTACGCATTCTTCGACAACTTCGAGGTCGACAAGATCTCCGAAGACGACTACAAAGCCGCGACCAACACCGATGAGAGCACCGGCACGGTCATGGACGTCGCAAACAACTACGCGATCAACTTCACCGAAGAGGACGCGAACGCAGAGGAAGAACCCGACAAGGACGAAGAGACCGAAGATCCCGGCACAAGCGACCTCATCTGGCTGTGGATTACTTCCGCCGTCATCGGCGTCATCCTGCTGGTCGTCGTCATTGTCGTGCTCGTCAGGAAGTACACCTCGAGCCGCAAGTTCAAGTCTCGCAAGAAGCCGACTTCTCCGACGGGACGCACCGGCGACAGACGCGACGAGAACAACAATAAGGGCGACAGACGCTAAGCCCCAATAATAGGCGCAAAGGGCGGCTTTGATTCAAAGCCGCCCTATTTTTACTCTATATACAACATCTGCCCCAAGAACACCGCTCCGCCTTCCAAGCCGTTGAGCGCGGCTATCTTTTGCGCGCTCGTGCCGTGAGCCGCCGCTATCTTTGCGAGCGTGTCAAACGGCTTTACCGTATAATATGTCCCGTCGCGCTTGACCACTTCGAGTTTCATCCCCTCGAACGGCTCGCCGTCGACATTGTTTGCCGCCGCGATCTCGCGCTCGGGCACTCCGTACCTGTGCGCTATCCGGCGCAGGTCTTCCCCTTTTTGCACCGTGTGAATGAAGTATTTCATGCTATATCTTACGTCCCTTCCGCGCATATAGAACGCCCGCGCCGTCATATATTTGAGTGTGAAACGAGTGGTCAAGGCGTTTGCCCTCGTCACCGCGGTGTCGGCGGCGACAAGGCTTATGTCCTTCTTTTTCAAGATCTATCTGTCGCGCGAATTGGGCGCGGAGATCCTCGGGCTGTATCAGATCGCGCTGTCCGTCCTCGGGCTGATGTCGTGTGTGGGCAGCAGCGGCGTCCCCGTCACTCTCTCGCGGCTGTCCGCCGAAAACGACGCCCTCGGACGCCGCCGCGACAGCGACGCGCTAACCACGCTGTGTATGCTCTCGTCGGGCGGCGCGGCGCTCGCACTGACTCTCGCCTCGCTCGCCTTCCCGTCCGTCGTCGAAAAGCTGTTCTCCGACCCGCGCTGCGTGCCCGTATTTTATGCATGCCTGCCTATGCTGATGACGACGTCCGTCTATGCGACGCTGCGCGGCAGGTTTTGGGGAGAGCGCAATTACGGCGTGTTCGCGGCGACCGAACTGCTTGACGAGATCACCAAAATTGTCCTGTCCGTGTTGTTTATCACCGCTTTGGGGGTCACCGCCGACGCTCCCGTCGCCTATGCGTATGCGCTCGTCGCCGGCGATGTGATCGTCGTCGCGGTGCTGTGCGTATGCTACTTCGCGTCGGGAGCGAAAGCCTCACGCCCCCACGGTGCGCGCAAGGTACTCGCCTCCGCCGCTCCGCTGACCGCGGCAAGGCTGACCGGGAGCGCTATCGGCACGCTCAACTCGCTGATGCTGCCGGCGCTGCTCGTCTCGCTGTGCGGCTTGACGACCGCCGAGGCGACCGCGGAATTCGGCAGAGCTAGCGGTATGGTGATGCCGCTGCTCTTCACGCCGTCGTCGCTGACAGGTTCGCTCGCGGTCGTGCTCATACCCGAGCTCGCGTCTATGAGCGCATCGGGCAGCCGCGACGCGGTCGAGCGCACGAGCGCGATGGCGGTCAAGTTCGCCGCCGCGGTGAGCGCGTTCTTCTTTTTGATCTTCTGCGCATGCGGCGTTCCCATCGGCACGCTGCTCTATCACGACGCAGTCGCCGGCAAATATCTGTCGGCGGCGTCCGCGGCGATGATACCGATGTGCGTCAACGGGATATGCGCGTCCGTGCTCAACTCCTTGGGGCACGAAAAGGCGACGTTTGCGGTCGGCACGGTCGGCGCGCTGCTCCTCGCCGCGCTGATGGCGGCGCTTGTCGGCAGCTGCGGCATATACGCCTACTTCATCGCGATACTCGTCTCGCACACGCTGTCGCTCGGCGCATACCTCTTTTTGATGCACAGACACGCAGGCTTGACCGTCAAGACGACCTTGTCCGTCGCCGCGCTTATCGCATTCGGTTCGCTCGCGGCGCTGTCACTGTCTCAATTGGCGGCTGCGTTGAGCGCTCTCCCGAACGCGGCGATTGTCGCGGCGATAGGCGCGGCGGCAATGCTGCTCTGCGCGGCGTTTGTCGGCGCGACGGGGATATTCACCAAGCGCGACATCGAGTCTTTGCTCAAAAAATAGCCGCCCCTTTCGGAGCGGCGTTCGCGTCTTTATTTCGCCTCGGCGGCGACCTCTTCGCGCGGCTTTTTGCGCCGGATATAGCCCGACTTTTCCAGCACCGGCAAAAGGCGGCAATACAGCACATAGGTCACAAGACCGTTGATCGCGATCCACAACGGCTGCGAGATCGCCTTGGAGATGAGCATCTGCAAGAACGGCGTGCTCACGCCCCATCCCTCGCCTATGATGACCTTCGCGAGCGTGTACGGATACATGGAATACAGGCTCGCCGCCTCGTAGTCGCCGATGGGTATGATGAAGATGCTCGTCGTCTCGCCGAGCGGCGTCAGACAGAGCGTGCATACGACAAACGAAGTGCCTATCGTCGCGAGCAATTTGAAGATGATCTTCCAATCCGTGTAGCGATTGTAAAGCCCCGCGATCATTGCCATAACGCCGTTGGACAGTCCTATCAAGACTGAATACGGCCCCTGAGGCATGAGCAATCCCGGGATGAGATCGGCGATCACCGCGACCGTCAACCCCTGCCACGGTCCGAGCACGAAGCCCGAGAGATAGCAGAACAGATAGACAAGACTGAATCTGCCCAAATAGGTACCGGCTGACTGAAACGAGCAAAGATTGAGCAC
>CABKMX010000064.1 GCA_902373595.1 uncultured Christensenellaceae bacterium | reverse complement strand
ACGAATCCCATAAGGATTCGCCGCAGGCGGCAGCTTCCGCGAAGTTGCTGCCAATTCGGTCGTGTCGTACCGATCTTGAAGCGGACCTCCCTGACTCTGCGCATTTGCATTTCTATCGGCGCTCGCTATTCCGTCCGCGCATAGCGCGTCCTTACGAATCCCATAAGGATATGTCGCAGGCGGCAGCTTCCGCGAAGTTGCTGCCAATTCGGTCATATCGCATCGATCTTGAAGCGGACCTCCCTGACTCTGCGCATTTGCATTTCTATTGGCGCTCACTATTCCGTCCGCGCATAGCGCGTCCTTACGAATCCCATAAGGATTCGCCGCAGGCGGCAGCTTCCGCGAAGTTGCTGCCAATCCTGTCATATCGCATCGATCTTGAAGCGGACCTCCCTGACTGCGCGCGGTTTTCCACTTCATTTTGTCCGCCATAGAGTTCTGCGCCAAATCGTCAGTCGAAAAGTGACGATGATCTGAAAGTACACTTTCATTTTTTCATAAAATCGCAAACAAAAATTTTGGCTGATCTATGCCGCAGCGTAAGATCAGCCGAAGTTTTTCAGAAAGTTACCCTCGCCTATCACCGCGCTCAGATCACCTCGCAGAGCATCATGAGCACGGGTATCGAGATCACGCAAAGCAAGGTGTTCATCAATGTTGACGCAGCGGCGGTCTCGCAATCTCCGCCGTAAAGTTCGGCGAACGTCAGCGTGCTCGACGCGGACGGCATCGCGGCGATGATGAACAGCGCGATGATCACATATCTGTCGATGTCGACCGCAAGCGCGACGAGCATCACTATCCCGAGCGACAGCAGCGGCGCGACCACCAATTTGACAAAAGCGACGAGATAGATCTTCGGATCGACGAGTTTTTTGGGCGCCATGTCGGCAAGGCGGATGCCGAGGATGATCATCGAAAGAGGCAGCGTCATGTCGCCGAGATAGCCGATCGGGGTCATGACCTGCTCGGGGATGTCGACGTTGCAGAAGAAGAACGGCAGCGCGACGATCACCGCGATCGTGGGCGGATTGAGCAGGATCTTGATCGGCCGCACGCTCTTGCGCTCACCCGTGATCGCGAACACGCCCAGCGTCCAGCACATCGCGTTGAATACGATGTTGTAGACGACGGTATAGAGCACGAGGTCGCCGTTGCCGGGAAAGAGCATCTCCATCACCGGGATGCCCATAAAGCCGACGTTGCCGAGATAGGACGCGGCGACGCAGGCGCGCTTGCTCGCCTCTTCCTTTGTCTTGCAGAAGATCAATTTGGCGGCAAAATAGACGGCAAGCTGCGTGACGATTGCAAACAGCGCGACCCAGCCGAAATCGGCGAGCATCTTTTTGCGGAACTCATTGCCGAGAATGGACGACATCATCAAGAACGGCTGCGCGACATAGAGCAACAGCGCGGCGAATATGCCGGCTGTGTTTTCGGGCAGCAGTTTGGTCTTGCGCAGCACGAATCCGGGCACGGCGAGCGCGACGACGATCAGCACCTGTATGAACGTGGACAAAAAATTCATAGGACTTCCTTCTCAAACTTTCCCGCGCTATATTGTACGCCGGCGCGCGCCGTCTGTCAAACAAAAAACGCACAAAATCGTGCGTCTTTTGCATCTTCTTTTGCGCGAATCATAGCGCGGACTTTGCTCGCGTCATTTTGCGGTCAATTTGTCCAAAAGCGCGGTCACTCCCTCGAGGATGTCGTTGTACGCGGTCTTGAAATCGCCCGTCCACCAAGGGTCGTCGATGTCGCGCGGCCGCGCGCAAAAATCGAGCAAACGACATATCTTGCCGTCGGGGTCGCCGCCGAAGATGCGGCTTGCCGCGCGGCTGTTGCGCTCCTCGGCGGTGACGATGAGGTCGAAGCGGCGATAGTCGTCTTGGTTCAATTTGCGCGCCCTCTTGCCGTCGCAGCAAATGCCGTGCGCGGCGAGCTCTCTCCTCGCGGGCGGATAGACGGGGTTGCCTGCCTCTTCGCCGCTCGTGCCGGCGGAAGCCGCCTCGAACATGTCGGCGACGCCTCTGCTTTCCGCCTCGGCGCGAAACACATACTCCATCATCGGCGAACGGCAGATGTTGCCGAGACACACGAACAAGATCTTTTTCTTTTGCATATTTTCTCCTTGTTACACAAACAGCAGCCGCTCAAAGCTCGCGCGGTAGATGTCATAGATCTTTCTCAGCTTTTCGAGGCTCTGCCTCTCGTCGGGCATATGGATCGTGCTCTTCTCTCCGGGGAAGACGGGACCGAACGCGACCGCCTTGGGCAGCGCCCTCGCATAGGTCGCGCCGCCGATCGCGATCGGCTTTGCGCTCTCTCCGGTACAGGCGTTGTACGCGTCCGAAAGCGCGGTGACGAGCTCGTCGTCCGGGGCGACATAGATCGGATCGTGGAATGCGGTCAGCTCGACCGACTTGACGCCGTCGATCGCTTCGAGCCTTTTCAAGATGTCGTCTCTCGGCACGTCGACGGGATGTCTGATGTCGAGTTCGACAAAGATATTTTTGGTATCCGTGTCGATAATACCCATATTACAGGTCAGCGCTCCGCTCTTTTCGTCGCGGCATGCTATCCCGAGCCCCGAGCCGTCGTGATCGCACAAAAGCGCGGCGAGCCGTCCGCATTCGGGCGAGAAATCGGCGAGCGTTTTGAGCATCTTCCAGCCGGCGTTTACGCCCTCGAACGGCGTCGAACCGTGCGCCGCCGCGCCATGGGCGACAAGCTCTGTCGCGCCGTCCGAGACGCTCTCGGCAAGGTCGCACTCTATCTCTCCTCTCACCTTCGCGCGGCATTCGGGCATAACGACGTTGACCCTTTCGCCGCCCTTCATCGAGATGACATCTTTGGGCTTGGCGAACGTCAGGCGGACGTGAGCGACCCCCTTTTCGCAATTGATGACGGGAAAGTCTGCGTCGGGCGAAATGCCCTCTTTGGGCAACTCCTCTCTTTTGAGATAGCGCTCTATGCACTTCCAGCCCGACTCCTCGTTGCCGCCCCAGATGAAGCGGATGCGGCGTTTGGGCTTTTTGCCCTCTTTGAGCAGGGACAGCGCCGCATAGAACGCGAGCGTCATCGGTCCCTTGTCGTCGAGCACGCCTCTGCCGTAAAAGACGCCGTCCTTGATCTCGCCCAGCGGGTCGGCGTGCCAGCCGCCGCCGAGAGGGACGGTGTCGAGGTGACCGAGGACGCCGAACAGGTCGCCCTCGCCTGTCTCCGCCCAGACATAGTAGCCGTCGCCCAAACCGACTTTGAACCCGCGGCTCTTTGCGTCGTCGGCGACGAATTGCAAGCACTTCGCGACTCCCTCGCCGAACGGGCTTGCGTCGCACGGCGCCGCCTGTACGCTGTCGATCGCGACCAACTTTTTCAAAGCGCAGAGCGCCTCATCGAACATATCGGACATATTGCCTCCCGAAATTCTTCATATATAATATACACCGTTTTGCGCAAAAAAGCTACTCAAACGGCGCAGCGAAAGGGTTTGGACGGCGCGCGAAGCAAAACTCTTCCCAAAAACCTCGTCGCGCGCGCTCAACCGCGCAAAATAACTTTACAACCGCGGCGCGATAATATATAATATTGTCTTGAATATGCGCGCACACGCGTTCATACGGAGAGATTATGGATCTTACTCAAATCGAAAAGAAATGGCAAAAGCGCTGGGAGGACGAAAAACTCTATTCGTTCGACACGACAAAGCGCGACAACAAGTACTACGTCCTCGAGATGTTCTCCTACCCTTCGGGCGCGAAATTGCACGTCGGGCATTGGTACAACTACGGACCGTCGGACACGTTCGCGCGGTTCATGCGCATGAGCGGCAAAGAGGTGTTCCAGCCGATGGGCTTCGACGCGTTCGGTCTGCCGGCGGAGAACTATGCGATCAAGACGGGCATACACCCCAAGGACAGCACGCTCAAAAACATCGCGACGATGGAAAAACAGCTCAAGGCGATGGGCGCGTCCTTTGATTGGGACTACGAGATCAAGACGTGCATGCCCGACTACTACAAGTGGACGCAATGGCTGTTTTTGCAATTCTACAAGCACGGGCTCGCTTACCGCAAAGAGGCGCCCGTCAATTGGTGCCCGTCGTGCAACACCGTGCTCGCCAACGAGCAGGTCGTTGACGGCTGCTGCGAGCGTTGCGGCACGACGGTCGTGCGCAAGAATTTGACGCAATGGTTTTTCAAGATCACCGCATATGCCGAAGAGCTGCTCTCGGGGCTTGACAAGATCGATTGGCCCGAAAAGACAAAGGCGATGCAGCGCAATTGGATAGGCAAATCCACCGGCGGCGAGATCGTCTTCACCTGCGAGAGCGGCGACAAGTTCAGCGTCTTTACGACGCGCGCGGACACGGTGTTCGGCGTGTCGTATGTGATACTTGCGCCCGAGCATCCGCTCGTCGACAAGCTGACCACCCCCGAGCACAGGGCGGAGATCGACGCGTACAAGCTGGCTTGCTCCAAGGCGACCGAGATCGAGCGTCTCTCCACGTCTCGCGAAAAGACGGGCGCGTTCACCGGCGCGTATTGCATCAATCCCGTCAACGGCAAGCGCGTGCCCATTTGGATCGGCGACTATGTGCTCTACTCCTACGGCACCGGCGCGGTCATGGGCGTCGCGGCGCACGACGAGCGCGACTACGACTTCGCGAAGAAGTTCGGGCTCGACATCGTCCGCGTCATCAAGAGCGCGGACGGCAGCGACGACTCCCTCCCCTATTGCGAACACGGCGTGCTGGTCAACAGCGGCAAGTACGACGGCATGACGACGGACGAGGCTAAGGTCGCGATCGTCAAAGATCTCGAAAAGGAAGGCAACGGCGCGCTCAAGACCAACTATCGTCTGCGCGATTGGCTGATTTCGCGTCAACGCTATTGGGGCTGCCCGATACCGATCATACATTGCCCGCATTGCGGCGAGGTGCCCGTCCCCGACGACCGGCTCCCCGTCGAACTGCCCTATGACGTCGACTTCACGCCGGACGGCAAATCTCCGCTGCTCAAATGCGAGTCGTTCATGAACACGACCTGCCCGATATGCGGCAAGCCGGCAAGGCGCGACCCGGACACTTTGGACACCTTCGTGTGCAGCAGCTGGTACTTCCTGCGCTATCCCGACGCGCACAACGACAAGCAGGCGTTCGACCCCGAAATCATCAACAAGATGCTCCCGGTCGACAAATATATCGGCGGCGCCGAGCACGCGTGCATGCACTTGCTCTACGCGCGCTTCTTCACCAAGGCGCTGCGCGACATGGGCTATCTCAAATTCGACGAGCCGTTCTCCTCTCTCGTCCACCAGGGCGTGATTTTGGGACCGGACGGCAACCGCATGAGCAAGTCCAAGGGCAACGTCATCTCCCCCGACGAGTATGTCGGCAAATACGGTTCGGACGCGTTCAGGCTGTATTTGATGTTCGGATTCTCCTATGTCGAGGGCGGTCCGTGGAATACCGCGGGGCTTGAATCCATCGTCCGCTTTATGGAGCGCGTCGAGAGGCTCGTGGTCAAGAGCCTCGACCTCGGCGCGGCAAAGGGCGAATACGGCAAGGCGGAAAAGGATCTGGACTTCGTCCGCCACAGCACGATCAAGCGCGCGAGCGACGACCTCAAGGTCTTCTCGTTCAACACCGCGATCGCGAGGCTGATGGAGTTCGTCAACGCGATGTACAAGTATATGGACGGCAAGGTCAACGCCGCCTTCCTGCGCGAGTGCGTCGAGGACTTCGTGCTGTTGATCGCGCCCTTTGCGCCCCACTTCGCGGAAGAGCTGCACGAGATGCTCGGTCACAAGGAGAGCGTGTTCAAATGCGCCTATCCGACCTGCGACGAAAAGGCGCTCGTGCGCGACGAGTACGAGATGGCGGTGCAGGTCAACAGCCGCGTCAAGGCAAAGATCGTCGTCCCCGCGGACGCCGACAACAAGGCGATCGAGGACATGGCGCTTCAAGACGACAACGTCAAAGCCGCGCTGGGCGATCTCAAGCCCGTCAAGGTGATCGTCATTCCCAAGCGCATAGTCAACATCGTTGCAAAATAACGATAATCAACACAGGCAGGTGTTTTTATGTTGGATATAAAATTCGTCAGGAGCGATCCGGACGCGGTCAAAGAGAACATCAAGAAGAAGTTCCAAGACGAAAAACTCGTCCTTGTCGACGAGGTTATCGAGCTTGACAAACAATTCCGCGACAGCAAAACTCGCGGCGACTATCTGCGCAATCAGCGCAACGTGATCAGCAAGCAGATCGGCGGCTTGCTCGCCAAGGGCGACAAGGCGGGCGCCGATGAGGCTAAAAAGCAAGTCGCGTCCATGGCGAAAGAGCTCGCCGAGCTCGAAGTCAAAGAGGACGAGCTCTCCGCCGAGATC
>CABKMX010000063.1 GCA_902373595.1 uncultured Christensenellaceae bacterium | reverse complement strand
GTCGAATTGACGCCGATGGGGGAAAAATTGTTCAAGTCGCTCTATATGAACAGACCCAAGCCGACGAAGGTCGACGGAAATCTCTATCACTTCAACAGTTCGTATATGCAGCTCAAGCAATATTTTTGCAGATTCGGCAAAGAGGCAATGATTCGCGAGCCTGCAAAGTTGAGGCATATGATTGCGAATTTTCACCGCGAGGCAAGCGACGCCTACGCAGCCTGTGAGCGAGATTCAAAACAGGACGGCTTCGAAAAAACCGACGCCCCCGAAAAGTGAGATAACAAACACGGGCGCCTGTTTTCACTCGTTTGACGTCAGCGACTGCGTCATGTCCGTCTTGAGTATTTTCGGCGCAAGCAAGAGGTCGAAAAGTCGACCTCTTGAAGTCTTTGCCGGCTCGCCGGCGGTCGTTTTAGGAGCGCGTTTTGCGCGGATTTGCAAAAGTATTTTGACGGGGCGTCTTGTTCAATCGGTTTTGCCGCAATGACGGGCGCGGCTCTCTTCGAAAAATTTCACCATGTCGTCGAGCGTGGCAATCGAGTCGGGAAGAGTGGGATCCATCACCTCGTAGACGTGGCATAGCTGCGTCTTTTCGTGCGCCGCGTCCGTGTAGCGAAAGACAAACCTGTCGCACTCGCCGCGCTCCTCTTTGGCGCGGAGCAGGCGCGACACATAGCGCGAGTGCTTGACATAGACGTCGCGCTCGCACCCGATTAGCATCGTTGGCGGCAGGTGCAATCCCTCGGAATATTCCGAAAACGCGGAGAGGGGATAGAGGGGGTGTTTGCGCGGACGCTTGCCGAACATCGCGCCGTCGAAAATGCGCTGTATGAATTTGAACCGCCTCGACGGCTCGTCGTTTTCGTCGCGCAATATCGAGTGGACTTCGGGCACGGGATGGCTCATCGCAAGGCACTTGACCCCGAGCGGCGCAGCCGCGACGCCGTGCGCCTTCGCGAGCGACGGCGACAGCGATATGCACAGTGCGAGCGAGGAAAGATGTCCGCCGGCGGAATCGCCCGTCAGCATGACGTCGGACGCGTCCGAGCCCCATTCGAGCGCGTGCTTTGAAATGAAATCGAGCGCGGCGAATACGTCTTTGACCTGCCCGTCAAGCGTGACCTCGGGCACGAGTCGATAGCTCGGCGCGGCGACTACATAGCCCCTCTTCGCCAAGTGCATGCACATGTTGAGATTGAGATCTTTGTCGCCGAAAACCCACGCGCCGCCGTGTATGTCTACAATCAGCGGCAGTACCCCCGCCGCGCCCTCGGGACGGCAGACGTTGAGACGGTGCATCGCGTGCCCGTCGTCGAGATAGGCGTACTCCGTCACCGTGACGCCGTCGGGCAGTTTTTGTCCCTGTTTGAGCTTGGCGTCACCCTTTTGCATCGAGCGCGCCAGCTTGCGCGCGACAAATTGAGGAAAGCCCATATTCACCTCATCTGCGACGGATACGCGAAAATGCGAATCGCGCCGAACTTTTCGTCGTCGTATTTGAAGATGTGCACCGTCTCGGGCAGCCCGCCGACTATGTCGAGCGGCTTGGAGCGCTCGGGCACCGCTGCGTTGAGCGCCGCGGCGAACGCGCCTATCCACTCGATCGGCAGCGGCCGCCGGTGGTGCGAAATCCATATCCTGTCAAAGCCGGTAAGACGCGCGGCAAGGTCGAGCCAAAGCTCGGCGTATCCCGAAAGCGTCAGCCCCGGTGAAGTGAACGCCCAAAAGCCGGGATTAATCGCGTCGCCCGCAAACACGCAGCGCGCCGCCTTGTCCAAAAACAGTGTGCTGCCCGGCGTGTGACCGGGGCAGGGAAGCGTCTCGATCGTCCTGCCGCCAAGCTCGAAAACGTCGGGCATCGGAGAGTATTTTTCGGTGCCCGTGTCGATAAGCCCATAATTGAGCACCTTGTCGACAATGCACCTCGGAACCTTTGTGTTCGTCTTGAAATGAGCGGCGACGGCGCGCGCCGTGTCGTTGCTAGGCATGCCGAGGCAGGGCAAATCCGCTTCGCCGACAAAGACCTCGTCGAACAGCTTGTTGCCGTCGCTGTGGTCGGGGTGGAGGTGAGTGTTGGCGACGACAAGCGGCAGATTCGTCAAACGGCGCAGACGGCGAGTCATCGACTCTTCGCCGTAGCCGGTGTCGAGCAAAAGCGCCCTCTCTTTGCCGATCAGCAAAAAGCGGTTGACGTGAACGAGCGCGTCGGTCAGCATGTAGGTGTTTGGTTCGATTTTGCGTGTGCGCATGACATCCTCCGCTTGTATTTTACGGCAAAGCCGCGCCGTCTGTCAATCGCGGAGATAAAAATGCCGCCCCGAGGAGGCGGCGCAAAATTCAGTCGATCGCCGTGCCGTCGGCGAGCGACTTGACGTACGCTTCGGCGTTGAGGTCGATGACAATCAGCGCAATCTCAAAGAAGATGAGTCCCAAAATCGCCGCAGCAGCCGCGTTGATCAGCCAATATACGAGGGCGGAGAACGCGCTCGCAATCAGCAATATCAACAGGTCGCCGCAATAGAGTTTGAACACGTTTTTGGCGTTGACGACAATCTTGACGTCCACCTTGCCCCTGCCGTGGACGAGATATGCCTCAATCAGCGAGATGCCGCCCGAGAGCACCAGTCCGATTGCGATTGCGACAGCCGTCAGCCAGTGCGACAGCGAGTATATCCAGGTGCAAAGCGCGATCATCGCGCCGGCAAGAATCGCGTCGACGAGCGAAATGAGCAGATATTTGACAATCGACCGCCTCGCGATGTCGCGGCGTATCAGCCACTTGATCAGCAAAAAGCCTGCGATGAATCCCACCGCGACGAAGAAAGCCGCCACGACGACGAGCGCGATCATCGCGACCGTGAACGTCTCGATTGCAAACATCAGATTGCCCGCGTATTGTTCGGCGTTTTCGACAAAGGGCAAAATGCTGTTGTTGAGCGTGTCGGTCAGCCACTCGCTGTCGAAAATCGTCCTGACCGCGGACAGCGGCTGCGACCAATCCAGCGATTTGACTGCGTCCAAAAGGCTCTCTTCGAGATGCTCGACGTCGATCACCGCGGACGAGAGGATGTCTTGTATCGACGCGACGAGGTCGGAAAGCGCGGTCTTTGCGCCCGGCAGAAAGACGGACAGACCTATGATCAGCCCCAGCGCGAGCGTGCCGAGCGGTGTGAAGAAATATTTGAGATTGACGAAATAGTTTTTGACTGCCTTCTTGATCATTGTCCGTCCCCGAGCGTTTTCACCATTATAACAGAACGAGCGGCGCAATGCAAGCAAAAGAAAAGGGACGGCAGCGCCGCCCCGTGTGTCCGAAAACTCGGAAGGTTCATTGCAAGAACAGATGTTTTGTGACCAGCACCCAAATGCAGTCGATCCAGCCCACAAACAAGCCGAGGAAGGTGACGACGATGCAGATGACCAGCCTCACGGCGCCGCCCTTTTGGAAGAACGTGCTCCATCTGACGATGATTTCGACCACCCAGTTGACGACCGGGATGAGAAGAAGAATGATCTGCACGAGACGACTCTGTCTGTTGAACCAAGTCACGCCTTTGCCGCTTTTTGCCATAATTTGCCTCCTTGTTGAAGTATTTTCTGTCTATATTATACCGCATATCCGCCGCGATAGCAACGAAAGCGATAAAATTTTAACGATCGCAGCGATGTTCCTCAATTGTGGAAGAACTCGCAAAAAGTCGAAACGTGTCGAGCGTTCGGCGCGTCCGCGTGCCGTCGAAGGGCGGCGCGTCGCCGCGCTTTTGAGGGCTTGTGGCGAAATGTACTGCCGGGGCGGTGCGTCCGTTGCCGCGCAGAAATCGTGCGATTTGCACTGCCGCTCGGCGCGCCGGCTTGCGCCGCGTCACTTCAAGTCGGCTGCCCTTATGAAGTTGATCGTCAGCTCTTCCTCGGAGCAGAGCAGATCGACCGAAACCGCGACCTTGTAGCGGTAGAGGTACCCCAGATAGGTGACGGACTCGGTGTCTTCCTTCCATTCCTCGGTCAACAGCACTTTGACAGGGGAAGTGTTCGCGTCGAACTTCGCCTCTTCGTCGACGTCGTAGATCTCGACCTCGGGCGCGCTTTCGGAGGCGGCGCCGAGATATGCCTTGAAGGAGTAGGACGGCACGGTGTCGCGGACGCCGATCGGCACCCACGCGTCAAAGAGGACGTAGCCGCCCGGCGCGTAGTAGGCGCCGCCGTCGTCGCCGAAGATAAGCGACGGCTGCTCGTCGCAGGCGTACGCAACGCCTTCGAACACTTGCCAAATTATGCGCGGAGCGGCGTCCGACGAGACGTGAACGTAGCCGTTTTGCTTCGCCGCGGTCTCGGGTATCGCCGTCGTCACCTCAAAGAGGAAGAGGTCGGGGACCTCGCCCGAAAAGTATTCGTACGCCGGTTCGAGCGGCGCGGTGAAGACCGTTTTGCCGTCCGCGGTCGCCGCGCTCGCGGTCACCGAGACGCCGTTGACCGTCATGCCAAGCGGCGTGCCGGCGGCGGACATAGCGTCCCATACGTCCTGTCCCTCGTCCGTCAAAGTCAAACTCAATTGCGCCCCGCCGTCCTCGAACGCCGACAGCGCAAATTTGCCCTCTTCGAGCGGAGCGCCGTCCACGGCGGCGGTGTAGAACATGTCGCCGGGGTTGCCGACAAGATCGACGAGAGGGGCGCCCTTCGCCTTGTCGAGCGCGAGGGTGATGTACAGCGCGCTGATGCCTGCCGGGAATGTGCAGACCGCGCCGCCTTTGCCGTCCGCATAGAACGGCTCCGGCGCAGCCGACGCGGGCGAAGCGATGGCATCGCACGAAGGCATGGACATGTAGTCGGTCGAGTAGACTCTCAATGTGAAGGGCTCGGTCGCGGAAGTCTCGAGCTGCAACGACACGTTGCCGTCCGAAAGGGGATAGGACTTGCCGTTCGCCTCGACAAAGACGCCGTCCGCGCCGACGCCGTTGATATGCACGGCGCGCGGAGCGAGCGCGGGCTCGCCCTCAAAGGTCAAATCGCCGTCACGCTGCATCGTGAAAGAAAAGGTGTAGTTGCCGGCGAAATCCTTTTCGAGCGTGAGCTGTTTGCCGTAGACGAACACTTTAAGGCCGCCCGGCTCGGAGCCCGGCTCCAGGACAAGCGTGCCGTCGACGACGGCGCCCGAATCGAACAACAGCTTTTCGCCGTTCCAATTGACGGGAGCTTTGCCGCCCGAGGTCAAAACGAGCTGTTTGACATTTTCGGGCAGAGGAGCGACGGTGATGCCGAACACAAACGAGTCGCACGCGCCGAGCATCGCCGCGATGCAGACGAAGATGAGAGCGACGACGAGCGCCGCGGCAGGACGCCGTTTCATCTCATTTGCCCGACGCGTCGTCGACGACGTTGTCTATCGCGATGACGAGTGCGACCAAATAGGCGGCGTTGGCGTCGTCTGCCGCTTCGAGCATGAAGTAGTTTTCGCCGAGGAAAGAAGCGAGGTTGAGCGCCTGCCGTGTGATCGCGCCCAAGACCTCCTCCCCGCGCTTGATCAGACAGTGCATGGAGAAAAAGCCGCCCTCGACCATGATCTCGCCTTGGTCGGTCGTCACAAAGAACTTTTGCTTGATCGACATGAACGGGCGCTTGATCGTCGCAATCTTATTGCCGTCCGCATCGTAGATGTACGCCTTGTGCGCGAGCGGATTGAGCCAGCGGCAGCGCACGGTGTAGAGCACGTTGTCGTTCATGTCGCACACCCTCTTCTTTTTGGTGACGGTCATGATGTTGCCCTTGACCTTGAAAACGTCGTTGCCTTGGGCGTCTTTGACGGTGGAAGACCCACCGAGCGAAACGATCTTGTTCCTGATAAAAAGTTGCATGATTCCTCCCTGTACCGTTGTGTGCGTTTTTCGCAATGTCTTGCGGCACACACCTTATTGGTAATAATATAACACACAATGCGCAAGATGTCAATAGCGGCGGAAAATGTTCTACACATGTGCGGCAAAAGTAACAGTTATCGCAAAATTGGGTAGTCGGCGTCTGCACAAGAGGGCACGCCCGGCGGACAGATGTACGATAGCGGACATCTGTGGCGAAAATGTCGAAAAAAGTGCGCGCGCACCCCGTCAAATGTTTTGCAATCTCACGCGCGGATGTGTTATAATGCACGCGGTTTGAGGAAAATTGTGAAATAACCAAAGAGGTATTCAGTTTGAACGGACACTCCAAGATCAGTATCATCGGCGCGGGAAGCGTCGGCGCGACCGCGGCGTTCTCGATCGCCCAAAAGCACATCGCGCGCGAACTTGTCATCATCGACGTCAACAACGACAAAGCCGAAGGCGAGGCGATGGACATCAACCACGGGCTCATCACCATCGGCAGAATGAATATTCACAGCGGCAGCTATGCCGACATCAAGGACAGCGACATCATCGTCGTCGCCGCGGGACTGGGACT
>CABKMX010000062.1 GCA_902373595.1 uncultured Christensenellaceae bacterium | reverse complement strand
CGCCGCCGCGCAGTCCGCCGCGCAGGTCAGACCGCTGGGTCCGCTGCCGACGACCGCGACCTTTTTGCCCCTCTTCGCCGCCTTTTGGGGCGCCTTGGGGTGAGCGAGCGCATAGTCGCCGACATACCTTTCGAGCGCGCCTATCGCGACCGAACCGCCCAGCTTCGCCTTGCGCACGCAAAGCGCCTCGCATTGCTTTTCCTGCGGACATACCCTGCCGCATATCGCCGGCAGCAGCGTGTCCAAACTGATCTCGCGGACCGCGCCGTCCAAGTCGTCCTCTTTGAGCCGCGCGATGAAAGCGGGGATGTTGACCCCGACCGGGCAGCCCTTTCGGCAGGGCGCCGCCGCGCAATGCAGACATCTGTCCGCCTCTTCGAGCATCGTCGCGTGATCGTAGCCCAGCGACACCTCGTCGAAATTGTGTATCCTCTCCTCCGCCGGCTGAACGCCGACGGGATGTCTTGCGCTCGTGTTCATAGCTTCTCTCCTCTCAATCGGCAAGCCTGCTCGTGCTCGCGGTAGAAGCCGCTTCGGTTCATCGCCTCGGCGAAGTCGATCAAATGCCCGTCGAACTCGGGACCGTCCACGCATGCGTATTTTGTCTCGCCGCCGACGGTGACGCGGCAGCCGCCGCACATGCCCGTGCCGTCGACCATGATGCTGTTCATGCTGACGATCGTGCGGATGCCGTAAGGACGGGTCAGCTCGCAGACGTTGCGCATCATGATCATCGGTCCGACGACGAACACGCAATCTATCTTGTCGCCGCGGTCTATCAATTGTTGAAGGACTGTGGTGACAAAGCCCTTTACGCCGACCGAGCCGTCATCGGTCGCGATCAAAAGCTCCTTGCTCTCGCGGCGAAATTCGTCGACCGCAAACAGCAGCTCTTCGGTGCGCGCGCCGATGATCGTCGTGCACGGCTTGCCCTGCGCGTTGCGAAGTTTTGCCTGCGGATAGATGACCGCGCAGCCTATGCCTCCGCCGACCAGGACGACGTTGTCGTAACTCGAAAGATCGGTCGCGTTGCCCAAAGGTCCGACGACGTCGTGAAGACTGTCGCCCTCTTTGAGCGTGCCCATCTTGTGAGTGCTGTAACCCACGTCTTGAACAAGCAGTGTGATCGTGCCCGCGTGCCTGTCGTAGTCGCAAATGGTGAACGGGACCCTCTCGCCCTCGTCGTCCACGCGGACGATGACGAACTGTCCCGGCAAGCAATGTCTGGCAACGTCGGGCGCGGCGACCACATATTGTTTTACGCGCGGCGCAACGTCGTCGATCTTGATCAATTTGTTCATTTTTATACCTCGCCGCATATGCGGCAAAATGTTGTCTTTTTTTGTGCCCGTGTGCGTCAGCGGCGCTTTTGCGTCTCGTCGTACATGTCGCAATATTCGGATATCATGCACTCGTCGCATCTCGGGGCGCGCGCTGTGCAGACGTATCTGCCGTGGAAGATGAGCGCGTGGTGAGCGGCGCTCCAATCCTCGGGATCGAACGCCTTCATCAACGCGTTCTCCGCGTCGACGGGCTTGTCCGACTTAACAAAGCCGATGCGGTTTGCGAGCCTCAAAACGTGGGTGTCGACCGCGATCGCGTTGCCGCCGAAAGCGACGGCGTAGACGACGTTGGCAGTCTTGCGCCCCACTCCCGCAAGCGTGGTAAGCTCGTCTATCGTCGACGGCACCTTGCCGCCGAACCGCCCGACGATGTCCTTCGCCGCCGAGATGATGTGCGCCGCCTTGTTGTGATAGAAGCCGCACGAGAAGATGTACTTCTCGAGCGTCTCCTGCGGCATCTCGGCGAACTGCTCGGGCGTCGAGTAGTCGGCAAACAGCTTCGGCGTCACCTCGTTGACGCGCTTGTCCGTGCATTGCGCGGACAGTATCACCGCGACGAGCAATTGGAAAGGCGTGCCGAAATCGAGCTCGCATTGAGCGTCCGGATGCTGCCTCTCCAAGCCCTCGAGTATGAGTTTCGCCTGCTTCTTTGTCTTCATTTGAGATCGGCGAGTATGCGCGCGACCGCCTCTCTGGTGCGCTCCTTGTCGCCGAACGCGGTCAGGCGGAAGTAGCCCTCGCCCATCGCGCCGAAGCCCGCTCCCGGCGTGCCGACGACGTTTGCCCTCGTCAGCAGCCTGTCGAAGTAGTCCCAGCTGGACAGCCCCATCGGGCACTCCAGCCATATGTACGGCGAGTTGAGCCCGCCGGTGTGCCATATCCCCGCGCTCTCCAAGCCTTCGTGTATCACGCGCGCGTTCTCGGAATAGTACGCGAGATTTTGCTTGATCTGCGCCATGCCCTCGGGGGTGAACACCGCCTCCGCCGCACGCTGTACGACGTAGGGCACACCATTGAACTTGGTCGATTGACGCCTGTTCCAAAGCGCGCCAAGCGACACGCCCTCCCTCTTGAGCTCGTGCGGCACGACGACGTAGCCGCAGCGCGTGCCTGTGAAGCCGGCGATCTTGGAAAACGAGTTGAACTCGATCGCGCATTCGCGCGCGCCGTCGATCTCAAAGATGCTGCGCGGCAGCGACGGGTCTGTGACAAAGCTCTCGTACGCCGCGTCGAAGAGTATCAGCGCGTCGCACTCGTTCGCATAGTCGACCCATTGTTTGAGCTCGGCATGGTCGTAGACCGCGCCTGTCGGATTGTTGGGACTGCATATGTAGATGATGTCCGCCTTGTAGCTCTTGTCGGGAAGGGGCTTGAAGCCGTTGCCCTTGTTGCCCTCGATCGTGTCTATCTTCCTGCCCGCCATGACGTTGGCGTCGACGTACGCGGGATAGACGGGATCGGGGATGAGCACCTTGTTGTCCGCGCCGAAGATGTCGAGGATGTTGCCGACGTCGCTCTTCGCGCCGTCGCTGACATACACCTCGTCCGCCGCGACCTTGACGCCCTTGCCGCCGTAGTAGTTCGCGATCGCCTCGCGCAAAAACTCATAGCCCGGCTCGGGTCCGTAGCCGCGGAACGTCTCCTTGACGCCCATCTCGTCCGCCGCCCTCTTCATCGCGTCGACGACAGCCGGCGCGAGCGGCAGAGTGACGTCGCCTATCCCGAGGCGGATGATGTCCGCGTCCGGATTCGCCGCCTTGTAGGCGTTGACCTTCTTGGCGATCGTCGAGAAGAGGTAGCTGTCTTTGAGATCCAAAAAACCGTGATTGATCTTCATTTGCTCTTCCTCACAATGTATTCGTCGCGCTCCGCACCCACAGAGACGCAGGTGATCGGGCAATCGACCATCTTTTCGAGCGCGGCGATGTATGCCCTCGCCTGCTCGGGCAGGTCGCTCTCCTTGCGGCACTTGCTGATGTCGCACTTCCAGCCGTCGAAATACTCGAAGATTGGCTTCGCGATGCGCAGCCTCTCGCCGCGCGGGAAGTCGGTCACTCTCTCTCCGTCGACGTCATAGGCGACGCAGACGGGGATCTTGTCCATATAGGACAGCACGTCCAGCTTGGTCAAAGCGAGTTCGTCCGCGCCCTGCATGCGCACGCCGTACCTGCTCGCGACCGCGTCGAACGCGCCGACGCGCCTCGGTCTGCCTGTCGCCGCGCCGTATTCCGCACCCGCGTCGCGCAGCGCCTTCGCCTCGTCGCCGAACATCTCGACGGTGAACGGTCCCTCGCCGACGCACGAGCTGTACGCCTTCATGATGCCGAACACCTTGTCCAGCTTGTGACGGGGGATGCCCGCGCCTATAGGCGCGTATGCGGCGATCGTGTTGGACGACGACGTGTAGGGATTGATGCCGAAGTCGATGTCCCTGAGCGCCCCGAGCTGAGCCTCGAAGATGACCTTCTTGCCCTGTTTGAGCGCCTCCTCCAGCCACAGTCCGGTGTCGCAGACAAAGGGCTTCAAAATGTCGCCGTACTTGCGCAGCCACGCCATCTCCTCGTCAAAGTCGATCGGCGCGCCGCCGTATGCCTTCTCGATGAAGAGGTTTTTCCACTCGATCACTCCCTTCATGCGCTTTTCGAGCGCTTCGGGGAAGAACAGATCGCCCATCGTGACGATCTTCTTCAAATACTTGTCGCCGTAGACGGGCGCGATGCCGCGGCGGGTCGAACCGTACTTGGCGTCGCCCAACCTGTCCTCTTCGAGGCAGTCTTGAAGGACGTGATAGGGCATGCAGATGACAGCCCTGTCGCTGATCTTGAGGTTGTCGGGCGTGATCTTGACGCCGGCGGCGGTCAAACGCTCGATCTCGCCGACCAAGTGCTTCATGTCGATGACCATGCCGTTGCCCATCACGTTGACGACCTCGGGACGAAGTATGCCCGACGGAATCAGGTTGAGGATGAACTTGCCCAAGTGATTGATGACGGTGTGACCGGCGTTGTTGCCGCCCTGATAGCGGACGACGACGTCGTAGTCGCTCGAGATCAAGTCGACCATCCTGCCCTTGCCTTCGTCGCCCCAATTGATGCCTGCTATTGCTGTTAACATATCTCTCTCCTTTCCGGCGCTGCCGGGTGAATGCTTTGAGTTACTCCCACTCGATCGTCGCCGGCGGCTTGCTGGTGATGTCGTAGACGACGCGGTTGACGTGTTTGACTTCGTTGACGATGCGCGTCGAGATCTTTTCGAGCACGTCGTGCGGTATCCTCGCCCAATCGGCGGTCATGCCGTCGACGGACGTCACCGCGCGAAGTACGACCGTGTGGTCGTAGGTGCGGCTGTCGCCCATGACGCCCACGCTGCGCATATCGGTCAAAACGGCGAAATATTGCCAGATCTCGCTGTCGAGACCCGCCTTGGCGATCTCGTCGCGGAAGACGAAGTCCGCCTCGCGCAGGATGTCCAATTTTTCGCGAGTGATGTCGCCTATGATGCGGATCGCAAGCCCCGGCCCCGGGAAGGGTTGGCGCATGACGACGTCGCGCGGCAGACCCAGCTCGAATCCGACCTTGCGCACCTCGTCCTTGAACAGATCGCGCAGCGGTTCGACGATCTCCTTGAAATTGACGACGCTGGGCAGTCCGCCAACGTTGTGGTGGCTCTTGATGACCGCGGAATTGCCGAGCCCCGACTCGATGACGTCGGGATAGATCGTGCCCTGCACGAGGAAGTCGACCGCGCCGATCTTTTTCGCCTCTTCTTCGAACACGTCGATGAACTCCTTGCCGATGATCTTGCGCTTGGTCTCGGGATCTTTTACCCCGGCGAGCTTTGCGAGGAAGCGCTCGGACGCGTCCGCGAGGATGACGTTCATGCCCATGTCCTCTTTGAACACCTTCATCACCTGCTTCGCCTCGTCCTTGCGCAGCAGACCGTGGTCGACGAATATGCAGGTCAACGCGTCGCCGACCGCCTTGTGTATCAGCGTCGCCGCGACCGCACTGTCCACGCCGCCGCTGAACGCGCAGAGCACCTTTTTGCCGCCCAGCTTGGCGCGAAGCGCCTCGATCGAGTTCTTGGCAAAGTTGCCCATCGTCCAATCGCCCTTGACGCCCGCGACCTCGTAGAGGAAGTTGCGGAGCTGATCTATGCCGCGCTGAGTGTGGTGCACCTCGGGGTGATATTGCACGCCGTAGATCTTGCGCTTGTCGTCCGCGAACGCCGCGATCCTGCAGGTGTCGGTGTGCGCGACGACCTTGAAGCCCTCGGGCAGCGCCTCCACTCTGTCGGTGTGGCTCATCCAGCAAATGCCGTCCTCAAGCCCCTTGTAGAGCGGACAGTTCTTGTCGTAGACGGCGTCCTGTCTGCCGTACTCGCGCGTTTCGGCATGTTCCACCTTTCCGCCGAGCGTGTAGGCGATCAGCTGACAGCCGTAGCAGATGCCGAGCACCGGGATGCCCAGCTCGAAGATGCCCTTGTCGACATGCGGCGCGCCGTCGTTGTAGACGCTGGACGGACCGCCGGTGAAGATGATCGCCTTGGGCGCCATCTCGCGGATCTTGTCGAGCGACATGGTGCACGGATGCATCTCGCAATAGACGTTGAGTTCTCTGACGCGTCTGGCAATCAGCTGATTGTACTGACCGCCGAAGTCGAGGACCAAAACCTTTTCGTTGACCATTTTATGCTCCTTTCAAATGATATCTTTGGTGTTGTATCTTGCGGTCTTTGCCGCCTTTTTGTGCGCTTTCTTTTCCTGCCGCCTCTTCGCCCTCTTCTCGTGCCCCGGGATCGCCGCCGCGACCCGTCCGAAGAACGCCCATACGTCCTTGCACAGCTTTTTGACCGCCTCGATCTCCGCCCTCATCACGACGATCATCGGGAAGACCGCGAGCAATATGAACACGATGTTCCACGTCATCTCCGTCGTCAGCGCCGCGAGCGACAAAATGTCGCGCACGAACGTCGCCGACACCGCCGCAATGTATACGACGACGCACATCGCGAGCAGGTAGAGCCTCTCCTTGTTGTAGGGCATGCACACCCAAAGCAACGTGATGAAGGACACGAGCGACGTCACATAGAAGGACATCGTCGACACCTGAGCGGACACGTCTATCCCGACGT
>CABKMX010000061.1 GCA_902373595.1 uncultured Christensenellaceae bacterium | reverse complement strand
CGATGAAACGCCAAGTTGCTCTTATCGGCGCAGGCATAGTTCTCTGCGTGCGCCTATGAACAAGCAAGGTGCTTGCGTATGCAAACACCTTGCGAAGTGAATCGAAGCTAAGCAGAGAAGCTATGCCGAAAGCCGAATACGCAAACTTGTTAATCTTCGGCAGACAGCATTCTCAAATCAGCTATACAGCAAAGCTCCCTCGAAAGCCGAAAACGCAGGCTGCTCTATATTCGGCAGACATATCCGCTTTTGACCAAAATCAAAACTCTTTCGGAAGACAGCTGCCTATTCGGTCAACAAACTTCCGTTACCCAGCCGAATTCGTCCGGTTCTTTCTCCTGTTGTATGCCGGTGATCTTGTCGTACAGGAAGGACGTGATCTCGCCCATCTTGCCGCCGCCGACGACCATGTCTTTGCCGCGATAGCCGATCACGCCGACAGGCGAGATGACCGCCGCGGTGCCGGAACCGAAGCTCTCTTTGAGCGTGCCGTTGTTGTATGCCTCGACGATCTCGTCCATCGAGATGCGGCGCTCGCTGACCTTGTAGCCGTACTTTTTGAGCACTTGGATGCAGCTGTTGCGCGTGATGCCGGGCAAGATGCTGCCGACAAGCGCCGGTGTGACGACCTCGTCGCCGATTACGAAGAAGATGTTCATCGAGCCGACCTCTTCGACATACTTGTGCTCTTTGCCGTCGAGCCAAAGCGCCTGGTCGTAGCCCTTTTGGTTGGCGATCTCGCCGCCCATCAGCGAGCACGCGTAATTGCCGGCGCACTTCGCCTCGCCCGTGCCGCCGATAAACGCGCGCACAAGCGTCTCTTCGACCATAATCTTGGTCGGCTCAAGCCCGTTGGCGTAGTACGACCCGACCAGCGAGAGAATGATGCAGAAGGTGTATTTGTGGCTTGAGTGCACTCCGAGCACCTCTTCGTTGGCGAACATGAACGGACGAATATAGAGCGCGGTGCCGGGAAGAGTCGGAATCCAATCCTTCTCCAATTTGAGCAATTCGAACAGCGCCGCCTTGACGACCTTGGCGTCGAACTCGGGCATGCACATGCGCTTGGCAGAATTGTTCATACGGACGAAGTTGTCGTCGATGCGGAAGACCGTAATCTTGCCTTCGGCGTTCTTGTACGCCTTCGCGCCCTCGAAGATGCTCTGCGCATAGTGGAGCACATTGGTCGCCGGCGCCATCGCGAACGGCGCATACGGCACGATCTCGGGCTCGCTCCACTTGCCGCCCTCGTATGTCATCACCAACATGTGGTCGGTGAAATACTTGCCGAACCCGAGCTTGGAGAAGTCGGGTTTTTGCTTCAATGTTGCAGCTTTGGTTATCTTCATAAAACACCTCTACAAGGTAATTGTTTTCGTGTTGTCGTAGCCGAAAAATTCGGTGCCCGTGTAGGTTATACGCACATTTTTCGACGTCAGCGCCTGCATTGCCGTATCGAGCGCCGCCTTTGCCGCGAGCGGGATTGCAAAGCGCATCGCGACCTCGTCCGAGTACTCGATGCCGACGACCTCGCCGCCCGCTTTCGCTATCGCGCGCGCCACCGTCTCCGCCTGCGGATAGGGGCAGACCGCCGTGCCGAGCGCGCTCTCGACAAAGCGTTTGAGCCCCGCCTCTTTGAGCGCATCCGCGACGCATCCGGAGTATGCCCCGACAAGCCCCGACGCCCCGAGTTTGACCCCGCCGAAATATCGCGTAACGACCGCGAGGGTCTTGCCGACGCCGAACTTTTTGAGCACCTCGAGCATGGGCAGCCCCGCCGTACCGGACGGCTCGCCGTCGTCCGAAAAGCGCTGGCAAAGCCCCATCTCGTCGGCGATGTACGCGTAGCAATTGTGAGTAGCGTCCGAGTGCTTTTTGCGCACCGCGGCGATCGCCGCGACCGCGTCCTCTTCACTCGCCACCCCGATTATCCTCGTGATGAAGCGCGACTTGCGAATGATCGTCTCCCTGACAAATTCGCCCTGCGCTCCGAGGTAGGATGTCATCCTCTCACTATGCGCGTGTGCGACTTCTTGCCCTTGTGCAATACGACGCCCGACGCAAGACGCGCGTCGTCGACGCAATAGTCGAAAGCGCTCACCTTTTCGTCGTCGATCTTGACGCCGCCGCCGGTTATCAATTGGCGCGCCTCGCTCTTGGACTTGCACACCTTGGCGGCGAGCATGATGTCGATGATGTTGTTGACGCCCTGCCCGACGGTGACGGTCGGCATCTCGCCGCCCTCTCCCCCGAACGCCGCGCGCGCCTGCGACATCGCCTTGTCCGCCTCTTCCTTGCCGTGAACGATCGCGGTGACCTCGTACGCCAGCCTCTCCTTGGCGGCGTTGATGCGTTCGTCGCGGTGCTTGCAAAGCTCGGCGATCTCGCCGAGGTCGACGAAGGTCAAAAGTTTGAGGCACTTCTCGACGTCGTCGTCGGCGGTGTTGCGCCAATATTGGAAGAACTCGTACGGGGTCGTCTTGTTCGCGTCGAGCCAGACCGCGCCCTTTTGAGTCTTGCCCATCTTTTTGCCCTCGGACGTCGTCAGCAGCGTGAACGTCATCGCGTACGCCTCGCCACCCTCTTTGCGGCGAATCAGATCCGCGCCGGCGAGAATGTTCGACCATTGGTCGTCGCCGCCGCACTCCAACTTGACGCCGCGCGTGCGGTAGAGGTGCAAAAAGTCATAGCTCTGCATGAGCATATAGCTGAATTCGAGGAAGGACAAACCCTTCTCCATACGCGTCTTGAAGCACTCGGCGGTCAGCATCTTGTTGACCGAAAAAGCCGAGCCGATCTCGCGCATGAAGTCGAGGAATTTGAGCTGATCGAGCCACTCGGCGTTGTCGACGATCGTCGCGGCGTTTTCGCCCTCGAACGAGAGGAAGCGCGACATCTGCACCTTGAAGCACTCGACGTTGTGGCGGATGGTCTCGTCCGTCATCATCTTGCGCATGTCCGACCTTCCCGACGGATCGCCGATCTTGCCCGTGCCGCCGCCGATCAAAATGATGGGCTTGTGCCCCGCCTTTTGCATGTGGCTCATCGCCATAAGCGCAAGGAAGTGACCGACGTGCAGACTGTCCGCGGTCGGGTCGAACCCTATATAGAAAGACACGCTCTCCGAGCCGAGAAGTTTGTAGAGCTCCTCTTCGTAGACGACTTGCTTGACAAAGCCGCGCGCTTTGAGCGTATCCATTACGTTTGCCATAAAAAACCTCCGAACGTTTGAAAATATTATAATACTATGCGCGCGATAAGTAAAGCGATATTTCGCTTTTTGCGCGCCTTGCGCCGCGATGATTATTTCGGCGCGCTCCGCGCACGCTATATTCGGAGGAAAACATGAAATTGCCCGATAGAAAGATCTTGATATGCGTCGCGGCGCTCGCGCTCGCGCTGACGGTCGCACTGATCTGGACAAGCTCCGGCAAAGAACTGTCCGCCGCGATTGTCCCGAGCGTGTCCATGCAAGCCGCCCCGGGCGCGCAAAGCGCAGCGCTCGGCAGCCCCGAAGAGGCGGAAGAGCCGCTCTCGCCTCTCCCCGAACTCGCGGACGGAGGCGCGTTCGAAAAACTCAAAGAAGCGCTCGAAGACGCGTTTGAACGCCTCTCCGCCGAAAACGTCTACCGCCTCATCTCAAACAAAAAAGTCGACCTGTCTTGGGAAAAGGCAATCGCCGTCTTTGGCGTTGGCAACAAACCGTGACGAAAAGATCCGCGCAATCAAACCGTCAACATATCTCCTCAAAAATTTTTGAGAATTAGGTTGAATTTTAGCTAATATATGTTGTATAATATATATGAACGATACGGAGGTGAGAAAATGATTGTCAACACCAACCAAATGCTTTCAATCAGCGAAGTAAACCAAAATTTCTCAAAAGCGACCAAACTCGCCGACTCGCTCGGAAGCGTCGTGATCTTGCGCAACAACAAGCCCGAATATATGTTGATCAGTCTCGTCGATCACTCGAACGTGATCTTGTCCGACGACGAAAAGATAGATGTTGTCGCTCGCCGCATATTGAATCGTCACCGCAAAGCATTTGAGGAACTTGCAAAATGATATCCATTGGCGTGCAAAAAGCTCTGCAGTTACATCAATTGATGATCGAGCAGACCGGCGGCGAACTCGGCGTTCGTGATATCGGATTATTGGAAAGCGCCCTTGCCGCCTGTGACGCTACGTTTGACGGGAAAGAATTGTTTCCGTCAAAACAAGAAAAGGCTGCGCGCTTATGTGTGGGATTGATCTCCAACCATGCGTTTGTCGACGGCAACAAACGAATAGGCGTTTACCTCATGCTCACATTTCTCGAAGTCAACGGCATTCATATTCAAGCCGATGATGATGAGCTTGTTTGCCTCGGAATGGCAACAGCAAAAAATGAAATGGGGTATGAAGCGCTGCTCTCTTGGATAACCGATCATACTTCTGCGAACGATCAATAATACCGATATTTTGACACATTAGGATACAAAAACGCGCCCGGATCGGGCGCGTGATTTTTTGAGACTTTGTCGTCAAATCGAGAACAATCCGCCGAGCCTTGCGGTCTGCGCGTGGGTCAAGGCGACCGCGAGCGCGTCCGCCGCGTCGTCAGGCTTTGGGACGCTCTTCAATCCCAAAAGGCGCGTGACCATGAATTGCATCTGCTTCTTGTCCGCCTTGCCGTAGCCGGTGATCGCCTGCTTGATCTGCATGGGCGTGTACTCGAAGAGGTTGCCGCACTTGTCGCACGCGACGAGCAGGATGACACCTCTCGCCTGCGCGACGTTGATGCCGGTCGTGATGTTCTTGGTGAAGAACAATTCCTCGATCGCGACGCAGTCGGGCTTGTACTTGTCGAAAAGGTCGTTGAGCCCGTCATAGATCATATGAAGGCGCGCCGGAACGTTTTCGCACTTGGGGGTCTTGATCTCGCCGTAGTCGACGACGGTGACCTTGCCGCGCTCGGAGTCGATGACGCCGTAGCCGAGATCGGCAAGCCCCGGATCTATGCCGAGTATCCTCACGATCTGATCTGCCCGTTGCCGCGGACGACGTATTTTTCGGACGTCAACTGTTCGGGGCCGAGAGGTCCTCTCGCGTGCAGCTTTTGCGTCGAGATGCCGATCTCCGCGCCGAAGCCGAATTGGAAGCCGTCGGTGAAACGCGTGCTGGCGTTGACATATACGCAGCCGCTGTCGACCTTGCGCGCGAAATAGTCCGCCGCCCTGTCGTCGCGGGTGATGATGCCGTCGCTGTGGTTGGTGCTGTTGGCGTTGATCCTGCCAATCGCCTCCTCGATGCCGCCGACGACGAACACGGTCAGCTCCTTGTCGAGATGTT
The DNA here is from genome assembly GCA_902373595.1 of uncultured Christensenellaceae bacterium. Taxonomy (GTDB): domain Bacteria; phylum Bacillota; class Clostridia; order Christensenellales; family UBA3700; genus Ornithoclostridium; species Ornithoclostridium faecigallinarum. Next base: position 1,161 of record CABKMX010000061.1, on the reverse strand, counting down.
CGAGCAGATAGTCCTCGTCCGTCGCGAGCTTGATCTCGGGGACGATGTCCTTCGCCTCGGCGCAGCCGGTGATCCGGCAGCCCTTTTCGAACAAAGCCTTGCACACCTTGGGCAAAAACTCGGCGGCTATCTCTCTGTCCACAAGCAATTGCTCGAGCGCGTTGCAGGTGGAGGGACGAGACAGCTTGGCGTTGCAGACGACCTCGACAGCCATGTCTTGATCGGCGGTCTTGTCGACGTAGAGGTGGCAATTGCCGCCGGCGCTGGCGATGACGGGCATCGTCGCGTGTTCGAGCACGAATTTTTTGAGTCCGTCGCCGCCGCGCGGAATGACGACGTCGACATATTTGCCTTGGCGGAGCAGCTCGGCGGAGCCTTCGCGCGACACGTCGTCGATGAAGCCGACCGCGTCCGGAGAGACGCCCTTGCTCTGCAATGCCTCGGCGATTGCGCGATAGATGCGCTTGTTGCTGCGGATCGCCTCTTTGCCGCCGCGGAGCACGACCGCGTTGCCGCTCTTGAGACAGAGCGCCGCGACGTCGGCGGTGACATTGGGGCGAGCCTCGTATATGACGCCGATCACGCCCAACGGGACGCGGACTTTGTCGATCTTCAAGCCGTTGGGGCGCGTCCACTCCGCGGTGACCTTGCCGATCGGGTCGGGCAGGTCGGCGACGTCGTCGACGCCCTGCGCCATATCCTCTACCCTCTTTTCGGTCAGCGCGAGCCTGTCTTTCATGCTCTCGCGAAGCGTGTCGGCGCGGGCGACATCCTCGGCGTTCGCCGCCAAGATCTCGTCCTTTGCCGCGCGGATGTATGCCGCGACCGCGTGCAAAACCTCGCGCTTTGCCTCCGCGCTCATCACCGCGACCTCGAAGGATTGCTCCTTCGCCCTCTTGCAGATCTCTTCGACCGTCATATCAGTCCTCCTCCGGCTCCTCCGTGAGCTCGGCGTTGTGGTAGACGTCCTGGACGTCGTCGCTCTCTTCGAGCATATCCAAAAGGCGTTTGACCTTCGCCTCGGTCGCCTCGTCCAACTTGACGGTGTTGGACGGGATCATATCCTGTTCTGCGGACAGCACCTTGACCGACTTGTCCGCCTCGATTGCCTTTGCGACGGCGTCAAGGTCGTTCGGCGCGGTGTAGATCTCGTAAACGCCG
>CABKMX010000060.1 GCA_902373595.1 uncultured Christensenellaceae bacterium | reverse complement strand
TTTAATCTGTGAGTACCCGGCAAAGAAGCATACTGATTTAGAGGCAGTCGGAATCGGCGGTATTATCAGTTTCATCGTCCCTGAATTGAATGACTTATATAGTGGATGGCAAACAAAACAAGCATGGCGCAAAAATTGCCACGATTTAATAATCAATGATAAAGTTGTCTATTTAACCTTATTAAAAAGATTCAAGACATCGTGTAAACATTATCCGTTCTATACAAAGAAATGTCTCTACACGAGTTATAATGAGAAATTCGGACAATGGTCGCGTAAACAGAATAAAAAACTTTTTAAGGAAATCAAAGCATTATAAAAGGTATTATTGTCGCATAAAAAAGAAGCCGGTCAAAGCCGACTTCTTTTGTTTGTCCGTTATCACCCTATGCCGTAGAGCGCGTCGTACTTGGTGCCGTTTGCCGCGTCGGCGAGCTGTTTGTCGCGGCTGTTCGCGCTATCTTTGGAATACATGAAGAATCGGAAATCCTGCGAGCCGGCGGCGAGGGGCAAAAATCCGCCCTGGTCGATCATGACGTCGTCGTCCGACTCCGCCAAAATGGAGATATTGACGCGGTATTGCTTGAAGTCGCAAAGACTCTCGTCGAGCCCGTCGGTGACGACTTGGGCGTAGTTTTTGCCGCCGCCGTAGAGCGCGATCCCGCCGTGGACGAAGTCGCCGTCCGCGGTGTTTTGGATGATGTCGCCGTACTTGTCGGGCGCATATGCGGCGGCGAAGCGGAGCATTCCGCCGAGATCGAGGCTGAACCTGCCGTCCACGCCGTTGGAGTCGATCAATGTCGAGCTGTCGATGAGATCGAGCCCCTTCCAGTCGTACATACGCGCGTCGCCCTCGAGGCGGAGCACGCTTGCGAACGACGTGCCGCCCGTCCCGGGCCAGCCGTCGAACTCGATGCCGCTCTCGGCGGAATTTGCGGCGAGCACCGTTCCGGCAAAGTTGGACTCGACGCCGATCGAGAAGAGTCCGCTCGTCTCGAGCACGCTGTCGCGCAAAGTGAGGTCGCTCATCACATAGCGGTCGTAGAAATACTCATCTTGCCACAGGCTGTCGTTCATTGTCGGATAGGGCTTGCCGGCGGCGTCGACGAGGTCGGGCTCGGCGGAGGAGCGCATGTCGGAGGCGAGCGCGCGGTTGACGCCCAGCTTGACGAGGAACTCTCTGCCCTGCGAGATCAGACATCTGTCGATGGTGACGATCGCCCTGTCCCTGTCCGCGATCGACGAGCCGTCGAGGGTGTCGCGCATATAGTCGTCGCCCGAGGTGTTGCCGCCGTAGACGCGCACGACGGTGCGCCCGTTGCGGACGCGGCAGCCGCTCAGCGTGCAGTCGGCGTTGATGTCGAGCACGGTGCCGACGTTGTTGAGTTTTTCGAGTTTGTACTGCCCGTCCTCTTCGAGCAAGTCGTCGCCGCAGCCGAGCAGCGTCGCGTTGGAGATCTCCACCCCGTCGGTGCGGACGAGGAAGGCGATGTTGTCCTGCCCCGCGACGGAAGCGATCTCGCCGAGGCGGACGAAATAGAGCGGTCCCTTGAACAGCAGCGGCACTCCGGAGCCGTCCTTTGCAGTGGTGAAAGGCTGGGCGTTGAGTGTATGTCCGTTGCCGTAGAGGTCGTTTTTGAGCTCGAGCACAAAGGACACGTTCGCCGCGTCCTCGTTGCCGAGGTTGGAATAGAATTCGGTGTTGTAGGTGGACTTTGTCGTGCCGAGGCGCGCGCGCATCGCTTCGATGTTGCCGCCGTACTCTTCGCCCAGCATGATGTCGTCCTCGAGGACGATCGCAAGCCCTGCGTCTGCTGCCTTGAACACCTCTTGAGAGGTCGAACAGCCGACCGCGTCCGCGGCGACGCGTACGGTCAAAGACGAGCGGACCTGCCTGCCGAACGCGCCGTTGCCCTTCCACTCGGCGGTGACGGTGACATAGCCGTTGCCGAGAGGCACGAGTGAGATGTCGTCGCCGTCTATGGCGAGGGACGCGAGCGCGGGGTCGGATAGGGTGAACTCCAACTCTCCCGCCGCTTCGATCGCGGTCGCGCCGAGGAAGGTGCGCACGTCGAGCGCGAGCGCGTTGGATACGAGTTTGCCGTCCGCGTATGCCTTGCCGGGCACCGCGAGTTCGCGCAAAAGCCCCAGATCTGTCTTATTGGCGATCTGCACCGAGGTGACCTCGTCGATCGCGGTGACGGCGATCTCGACCGGGAACACGTCCATCGGATAGCCGCCGCGCATGGGCGTGACGACGAGTTTGAACGAAGCCGCGCCGCTTGCGCCGATCGTACAGCTGTCGCCGTGCGAAGTGATGGTGATGTCGTCCGACGTCGCGTCCTCGACGCGCCACTCATATTCGACGCCGTCGGCGATGACGGACGGGACAGCAAAGAACGTGACTTCGCTGCCCGTCAAGATGACCGCGTCCGCGCCCTGTACGGGCAGGGTCGACGTGACCGAGAACGCGAACTCCGCGCTTGTGACCGACACGTCGACGCTCTCGCCGCCGCCGGCGATCTCAATGTCGAATTCGTCGGGTCTGTCCTCGCTCAAAGTGAGGTCGACGCGGTAGCAATGCTCGCCCGCGCCTTGGACACGGGTGATGGTTTTTGAGGATATGTATTGACTTTTGACCTCGATCTCGTCATTGGCGGCGACGAAGAAATAGGCTTTGTTGCCGCCCTTTTCGATTGCGAGAGCCGCCTCGGCGACGCCGTTGACGACGATGCCGGACACGGTTTCGGGCACGCTCGTCGCGACCTCGACGTCGCGGACGATGTCGCCGAACGCTCCGCCCTTGACGGTGAAGCGCAGCTTTGTCACCCCCTCGAAGGGGAACAGCGCGGTGTTAGCCTTCAATTCGGCAAAGCCCTCGACCACCTCTACTTGCGCCTCGGCAAAGCCTGCCGGAACGGTCGACGTGCGGTAGTCGTATCTGCCCGACTCCACCGCGGCGGACAAGACGCCGTCGCTCTCGACGAGCATATTGTTGCCGTCCGCGTCGGACAGCGTGATGTCAAAATCGTACGGCTTGGACGACGAGACCGCGACGACGAAGCTGTCGGTATAGCCGCCGTCGTCGGTGATCGCGACGACTCGCGCGGAGCCTGCGGTATACGCCGCGACATTGCCCTCTTTGTCCACTCTGACGTCGGCGAGCTGTGCGCCCTCGACCTGTTCTACGCGATAGGTCACGCCCTTGTCGGTCGCGTTTTCGGGCGACACGCGCGCGTCGATCGCAAAGCCGTCAAAGTCGGCGATGTCGATCGCGAGCACTCCGCCTTCGGGCGCGTTGAGGATCTCGATCCCATTTGCCGCGATGTCGACGCCAAGGCTCGCCGTTTGACCTGACGAGAACACCGCGAACACGAACAGCAGCGGCAGCACCAACATCAATATGACAACCGTCTTTCTCACAGCGCACCCCCTTCAAAGCGGTAGTACCGCTCTTTGAGCCTCAAGACGAGCACGAGCCAGCCGACGACGACTGCGACGACGGCGAGAAGCCCGGTGATGAGATAGGTCAAAAAGCCCCAAGTGGCGGCAAACCCTCTCAGCGTCAGCACCATGCGGATAGCGACGACGGAGCCGCCGACCGCGAACGCGGTCAGCATACCTGCGACGACGACAAGCCCTGCGGTGTTGCTCTGCTCTTTGATCTCGCCGTCCGGCTCTTGCGAAAACTTGGCGTGGTCGAAGTCGACGCGCGTCGCGAAGCAAATTTGCGACATCGCGAACATCGCCGCGACGAACAGCACGAACAGCGCGTCGAGCACGCCTATGCACCCCGTCGCGCACAGCAGAATCGCGGACATCAATTGGGACAGCGCGGCGACCAAAAGGCACAATATGACCTTTGAGAACACGACCGCGCGGAAGCCGACGGGCATCGCCTTGACCGAATAGAACATCATGCCGTCGCGGCTGATGTTGGTCGTACAAAAGACGTTTGCGAGCGAACCGAACATCAACGACAAAAACAGCGCGAGTTCGACATTGCACGACACGCCGATCAGCTTTGTGACCAAAGACGAGCCGATCGACATGCAAAAATAGACCAAGAGCGGGACGACCAGCGCGACCGAAAAGTAGGAAAACATATAGTCGGGCGTGCGGAAGATCATCACGAATTCCTTTTTGATCAGCGCGGCGATAGGCGAATGCATGCGCTTTTGGGGACGCTTGGACAGACTGCGCGCCCTCCCCGACGAGATGCGGGCTTTGAGCGCGCGCGTCAGGATGAAGCGTATGCAGACCAAGCAGACCGCAAGGCAGACGACGAGGATCGCGACGATGATCAGCGCCGAGTTCAGCGCTTCTCTGCCGACAAGCAAATTGGCAAGCAGGTTGGCAGGGTACAGCCACGCCGCGGCGGCGGCGATCGTGTTCATCACGCTCTCGTTGAAAAAGTAGCGCAATTCCTCGCCGAGCAGCATGCTCTCGACGAGTTTGAGCAAGTACGCATAGGCGGCGAGCACAGCCGCGGTGACGATGGTGATGACGACAAAGGTCAGCACGAATCTGTCCCTGAGCAGCGTCTTGACGCCATGCAGCGGCAGCGCCAGCACGGACGCGATACCGACCGAAAGCAGGGGCAAAAGCAGGCACGTCAGCACGGTGACGAGCCAAAACATTCCGCCGACGTCGGCGTGCGCGGCAATCGTGCCGTTGACGGTCAGCACGCAGATCGTGCTGACGATCGTCTGATAGCCGAAAATGCCTATGAGTTTGGAGACATAGACGGTGTTTGCGCCGACGGGCAGCGCGGAGATGACGCGCATGTCGTCCGACTCGAACAGCGCGCGGTTTATGCGCACGACCGCGCTGAGAACGGTGAGCAGCGCGACCGCCGAATAGACGATCGTCAACAACTCGAAAAGCCGCGAATCGGGGTCGGGCGCGCCGGCGGTCTCTACGCCGAGATAGATCTCGACATAGTCGCCGAAAAAGACTATGAACACCGCGACCAGCGCGGCGGTGAGCAGTCCTCTGACCGCAAAGCCGACGACGTTGAAATTGCCCTTGGCAAAGGACGCGGAGCCTTCCTGCCGCTGTTTGCGCAACAGCGCGCCGAGCACCTTGGGATCGGGTCTGTCAGTCGCTTTCATGGCTCAGGAAATACTCCTCGAAATCGAAATCGGGATTTTTTGCGGCGATCTCGCGCACGTTGAGCGAGGACACTTGTTTGCCCTTGCGTATCAGCACGACGCGGTCGCAAAGTTTTGCGACGGTGTCGAGCGAGTGGGACGAGAACAAGATGCCGTTGCCCTCTTTTGCGTATTGCACCATAAAGTCCTTGACCGCCTTCATCGTGCGCGGATCAAGCCCTGTCATGGGCTCGTCGAGCACCCACAATTTGGGACGATGGATCAGCGAGCCCATCATGCAGATCTTTTGGCGCATGCCGTGCGAATAGGACGCGATGAGGTTTTGGACGCTGTCGCCCAGCGCGAACACCTCTTCGAGCTCTTTCATCCTGGCAGCGCGCACGTCGACGGGCACCTTGTAGATGTCCGCCATAAAGTCGAGATATTGCACGCCTGTCATCTTGACAAAGACGGCGTGGTCGTCGGTGACGAAGCCCATATTAGCCTTTGCCTTGACGGGTTCGCGGACGATATCGCGGCCGCAAATGGACACGCTGCCCTTGTCGAACGGGATCATCCCCTCGAGGCATCGCAGCGTCGTGCTCTTGCCGGCGCCGTTGTGCCCGAGCAAGCCGACGATCTCGCCCTCTCCCACCGAAAAGGACACGTCCTCGACCGCCCACGGGGCGTGCTTGCCGTATCGCTTGAACAGTCCCTCGACCTTTACGACCTCACTCATACCCAAACTCCTCCGGTGCAGGTGTAGGTCTTGCCGGCGGTCACGTCTTTTGTGACATAGCTGCCGTCGGCTTGCAGATCGGCGAGTTTTGCGGTCAAAGTAACCTTATACGAACCGGCACTTGAGCCGACGGAATCGTTTTCTTTGATTTCATCAGATAGTTCTACGTCGTCGGCTATCGTAATCTTGCCGCCATCATCGCCATACAAAACCGCTCCGAGAATGCAATCTTTTTTTATTAAGCTGTCCGACTTTTGTATAACAATCTCGCCTGCGACTTTTATGATTACGTTGTCTGTATTTTTGAACGATGGCGTAGGCTTTTTACTTCCTCTATGCATGCTTCCGAAAGAGGCATGCGGATATGAGTATCTCTGCCCGTCTCTATATTCGGTCATTCCGTCCGGATAATCGGCGTTGTCCTGACCAAACGCATACAGCGCACCCTCGACAGTGAGTACGGATCCTTTATCGATCGTTAAGCTCGATCCGGGCAGCAATTTGATTTTTACATCGTCGGGGATCATGACGTTTCCGCTAGCGATTCTCAATTTGAAATTGCCGGGTATCGGAATTAGGTATCCTTCTGTATTCAACTTGTTCACACCTTCAAGACTCACCGACAAATTGTTAAATGTAGCGTTCCCGTATGTAGCGAAGTATATATCTCCCGTTTCTTCGTTGCACGACTTTGTCAAATAGCTGTCTTGAGA
>CABKMX010000059.1 GCA_902373595.1 uncultured Christensenellaceae bacterium | reverse complement strand
GCATCACTCCACCAAGTCGGGGTGCTCTTCCACCTGCCACGGCAAGCCGTTCTTATTCAGCTCGTCCATGTACGGATCGGGGTCGAACTCCTCGCATGTGAACACGCCATCCCTGTCCCACTTGCCCGTCAGTAGCATCTTGGCGCCTATCATCGCCGGTACGCCCGTCGTGTAGGATATCGCCTGGGACTCGACCTCTTTGTAGCATTCCTGATGAGCGCAGACGTTGTAGATGTAGGCGGTCTTGCGCTTGCCGTCCTTGACGCCGGTGAAGATGCAGCCGATGTTGGTCTTGCCCTTGGTGCGCGGACCGAGCGACGCCGGATCGGGCAGCAGCGCCTTGAGGAACTGTATCGGCACAATCTCTCTGCCCTCGTACATTATCGGCGAGGTGGACAGCATGCCGACGTTCTCCAAACACTTCATGTGCGTCAGATAGCTCTGCCCGAACGTCATGAAGAAGCGGATGCGCTTGACCCCCTTGATGTTCTTGGCGAGCGACTCTATCTCTTCGTGATGGAGCAGATACATGTCCTTGACTCCGACACCGTCAAAGTCGTATTGGCGCTTTATGCTCATCGGCGGGATCTCAACCCACTTGCCGTCCTCCCAATACGATCCCGGCGCGGAGACTTCGCGCAGATTGATCTCGGGATTGAAGTTGGTCGCGAACGGATAGCCGTGATCGCCGCCGTTGCAGTCGAGGATGTCGATGGTCTCAATCGTGTCGAACAGATGCTTTTGAGCGTACGCGCAGAACACCTGCGTCACGCCCGGGTCAAAGCCCGAACCGAGCAGCGCGGTCAAGCCCGCCTTCTCGAACTTCTCCTTGTAGTCCCACTGCCACGAGTAGTCGAACAGCGCGGTGAAGCCCTGCTCTTTGCACCTCTTCTCGTACCTCGCCTTCCAGACGGGATCGTCGAGATTTTCGGGCTCGTAGTTGGCGGTGTCCATATAGTCGACGCCGCATTCGAGGCAGGCGTCCATGATCGTCAGGTCCTGATAGGGAAGAGCGATGTTCATCACGAGGTCGGGCTTGACCTCGCGGATGAGAGAGACGAGCGCGTCAAAGTCGTCCGCGTCCACCTCGGCGGTGGATATCTTTGTCGCGGTCTTGCCTTTGAGCTTCGCCGCCAAGTCGTCGCACTTGGACTTGGTGCGGCTGGCGATGACTATCTCGCCGAACACGTCGCTGTTCATGCAGCACTTGCGGATCGCGACGGAAGCGACCCCGCCGCAGCCGATGATTAAAACTTTTGCCATTTCACTTCTCCTTTATCCCGAGCGCGATCAACAATTCGCGCACGATCTTGCATGCCGCGGCGGTAGAAGCGCCGCTCGCGTCGTAGTGGGGGCTGAGCTCGTTGACGTCCAGCCCTATCACGTTGCACCTCTTCGCGACGAAGGTCGCCGCGCGACGCAATTTGTCAAAAGACACTCCGCCCGGTTCGGGCGTCCCCGTCCCCGGGAACACCGACGGATCGAGCACGTCGAGGTCGAGCGTAAAGTAGACGGGCTTGCCGGCGAGGTCTTGTACGACCCCCTCCAGCCCGTCGAAGTCGAACTTGTGCATGTCCGTCTCGGACGCGGCGAAGACGAACTCCGACCTGTCGCCCGAACGTATGCCGAATTGGTGTATCCTGCCCTTGCCGACAAGCTCCCAACACCGCCTTAACACACACGCGTGCGAAAATTTCACCCCGAGATAGTCGTCCCGAAGGTCGGCGTGAGCGTCGAAGTGGACGATGTGCAGATCGGGGTATTTGCGCACCGCCGCTCTGACCGCGCCGAGCGTGACGAGATGTTCGCCGCCCAGCATGAACGGGACCTTGCCCGCCGCAAATATGTCCGCCGCAGCCTCCTCTATCGCGGCGAGCACAAGCTGAGAGTCGCCTATCGCAAGCTCGAGATCGCCGGCGTCGCAGACGGCGACTTCGGACAGCTCCGCGTCGAGATAGGGGCTGTACTCTTCAAGCCCGATCGAGTCGACGCGTATCGCCCGAGGTCCCGACCTCGTCCCGGGGCGGAAGGAAGTCGTGCCGTCGAACGGCGCGCCGAACATCACGATGTCCGCCTCTTCGAACGGACGGTCGCAGCCCATGAATGCGTCAATCTGTCTGCTCAACATTTTTCAAAAGTTCCTCCACATATGCCGGGATGTAGAACGCGCCCTTGTGCAGCGTCGTCGTGTAGTAGCGGCACTTGAGCCCGCGCATATTCCATCTGCGCTCGTTGAGATCGCGCAGCGGATGATACTTCTTTGAAGCGAATCCGAACAGCCAATGCCCGGACGGATAGGTCGGAATGTGCGCCTGATAGACCTTCGCCGCCGGGAAGGACTCCACTATCCTCTTGTGCGCGCGCTGGCAGGCGAGAGCGTCCTCGTCGTAGAACGGGCTTTCGTGCTGATTGATCATGATGCCGTCCTCGTGCAAAGCCTTGCAGCAATTGCCGTAAAACTCGCGCGTGAACAGCCCTTCGCCCGGTCCGAACGGGTCGGTGCTGTCGACGATGATGAGGTCGTATTCGTCCTTGCAGCCTCTGACGAAGCGCAAGCCGTCGCGGTAGTGTATCGTCACGCGCGGATCGTCGAGCGAACAGGTGACCTCGGGGAAAAACTCGCGGCTGACGTCGACGACCTGTTTGTCGATCTCGACAAGGTCGATGTGCTCGACGTCGTCGTAGCGGCAAAGCTCGCGCACCGCGCCGCCGTCGCCGCCGCCTATCACCAGCACTCTCCTGACGCGCGGATGCACCGCCATTGCCGGGTGCACGATCATCTCGTGATAGATGAACTCGTCCTTTTGGGTGAGCATCATATAGCCGTCGAGCACGAGGAAGCGCCCGAACTCGGGGCTGTCGAACACGTCGATGCGCTGAAAGTCGCTGTGCCCGCTGTAAAGCTGCCTGTCCACGCGGATGGACAGCTTGACGTCCTTGGTGTGCAATTCCGAAAACCAATAATCCATTGCTCATTCCTCCACGACGTTGAGCTTCTCGATTGCCGGATCTTCGGGCCCCGTCATCTGGCAGCCCTTCTCCTTTGCGTAGGCGATGTAGTCGAGTATGCGGCGCGTGATGCGCTCGCCGGGCGCGAGGATCGGGATGCCGGGCGGATAGCACATCACGAACTCGCTGCAAATCCTGCCCTCCGTCTTTTCGATGGGAAGCATCTCCTCTTTGTCCGCGTAGAACGCGTCCTGCGGACTCATCTCGACGATGGGCTCGATGTATTCGTGCTTCATCAAGCCCGCCTTTGACTTTTTGTACAACCGGCGTATCTCCGCGAGCGCGCTGACAAGCCGCTCGATGTCCCTCTCCCTGTCGCCGATGGACAGATAGGCGAGGATGTTGCCGAGGTCGCCGAACTCAATCTGGATGTCGTACTCGTCGCGCAGCAGGTCGTAGACCTCTATGCCGGCGAGCCCTATGTCGAGGGTGTTGACGGACAGCTTTGTCTCGTCAAAGTCGAACACGGTGTCGCCGTTGACAAGCTCTTTGCCGTACGCGTAGTAGTCGCCGATGTCGTTGATCTCGTCCCGCGCGTAACGCGCCATGCGCATCACCTCGCCGAACGCCTGCTCTCCCCTGAGCGCGAGATTGCGGCGCGAGATGTCGAGCGAGGACAGCAAGAGATAGGACGCGCTGGTCGTCTGCGTGAGGTTGATCACCTGGCGGACGTAGCCGTCCTGCATCGCGGGCCCCGTCAACAGCAGCGAGCTCTGCGTGAGCGAGCCGCCCGACTTGTGCATGGACACCGCCGCCATATCCGCGCCTGCCGCCATAGCCGAGACGGGCATGTCCTTGCCGAAATAAAAATGCGTGCCGTGCGCCTCGTCGACGATGCATAGCATGCCGGCGGCGTGCGCGAGAGACACGATTGTGCGCAGATCGCTGCAAATGCCGTAGTAGGTGGGATTGTTGACGAGCACCGCCTTTGCATCGGGATTGGCGGCGATCGCCCTCTTGACCGCGTCCACGCTCATGCCGAGCGAGATCCCCAGCCTGTCATCCGTCTCGGGGTCGACATAGACGGGCACCGCGCCGTTGAGGACCATCGCGGTCATCACGCTGCGGTGGACGTTGCGCGGCAAGATAATCTTTTCGCCGCGCTTGGTCACCGTCAAGATCATCGTCTGCACCGCCGACGTCGTCCCGCCGACCATGAGGAACGCGCCGTGCGCGCCGAACGCCTCGGCGGCGAGCTGCTCCGCGTCCCTGATCACCGAGACGGGGTGACAGAGGTTGTCAAGGCACTTCATAGAGTTGACGTCGAGCGACACGCACTTTTGACCGAGAAGTTCGGTCAATTCGGGATTGCCCCTGCCGCGCTTGTGCCCGGGTACGTCAAAGGGCACGAGACGCATGCTCTTCATCTCTTGAAGGGCTTCATAGATCGGCGCGCTCGTCTGCGACAGCTTTTTCATTTGCGGGCGGAAAAGACGTTGCGTCCGCTGAAGATCTCGATCATCTCGCGGCGCAGATTGTCCATGATCTCGAGCCGCGTGCGCGGCGGAAGCTCATAGACGTCCGTCTTGAACAGATAGTTTTGAAGGTCGATGTCCTTGACCATCATCTTGGTGTGATAGATGTTCGCCTCATAGACGTTGATGTCGACCGCATCGTAGCGGCGCAGCGTCTCGGGCGCGATGTAGTCCTGAATGGACTTGACGTCGTGGTCCATGAACAGCTTTTGCCCGTTGACGTCGCGCGTGAAGCCGCGCACGCGATAGTCGAGCGAAATGATGTCCGAATCAAAGGAATCGATCAAATAGTCGAGAGTGGACAGAGGGGTGATCTCGCCGCAGGTCGCGACGTCGATGTCGACGCGGAAGGTCGCGAGCGAGGTCTCGGGGTGAAACTCCGGATAGGTGTGTACGGTGACGTGGCTCTTGTCCAAATGCGCAAGCTGGGTCTCCCCTGCCGGAACCATGCTGTCCTCGGCGATGAGCACCGCGACGGACGCGCCCTGCGGCTCGTAGTCCTGGCTGGCGATGTTGAGCACCTTGGCGCCGATCATGTCGGTCAGCGTCGTCAAGATGTTGGTCAGCCTCTCCGAGTTGTACTGCCCGTCAATGTATGCGATGTAATCGCGCTGTTCGCGCGCGGTCTTGGCGTAGCAGACATCGTAGATGTTGAAGCTGAGCGATTTGGTCAGGTTGTTGAAGCCGTACAGCTTGAGTTTGTCTCCCATAAGCGTCTCCCATGAGAAAGGCGACATGCACTCCGCATATCGCCCGTAAAACAACCGTCAATCCTCCACGGATATCTTCAGAGTCTATATAGCAAATACACTTTTACTACTCTTATTGATTGTTTTACAAGCGGTTTGTGCTTTCGCACTGTTTGTTGAGTAACCAACTCATAAGATCGAGCGAACTCGATCACAATAAGGCAACTTGCGTTGCGATCGGCAGTGGACCCGGCTGTCCGTATGGCCTTATCCTTGCGGGAGGTCCGAATATTTGCATGGATACTCTGTGATATCCCATGTACCCTTATTGTAACCAAAAGAAAGGGATAAGTCAACTATATCGACAAATAAAAAACGCGCGCGCCGAAACGCACGCGCTTTTCATGAACCGGTCTCTCATTCCGCAAACTTTCCGCCGCCGTGAGAGGCGCCCTCGCGAAAATTTCGCAATTTTCGCCGCGTGGGCGATTTTCCTTTGTTTTCGGCGCGGTTTGTGCTATCATAAAAGAAACACGCGAGGTATTATGGAAAAAGTAAGAACGAGATTCGCCCCCTCTCCCACGGGCTTTATGCATATCGGCAACCTGCGTACCTGCCTGTACGCCTACCTCTACGCCAAAAAGCGCGGCGGCACCTTCGTGCTGCGCATTGAGGACACCGACCGCGAACGCTACGTCGAAGGCGCGGTCGACGTCATCTACCGCACCCTCGAGACCGCCGGCATCTCCCACGACGAAGGCCCCGACAAGGACGGCGGCTACGGTCCCTATATCCAAAGCGAACGCAAGCCCATCTATCTCGAATATGCGAAAAAGCTGGTCGAGACGGGCGGCGCGTACTACTGCTTTTGCACCAAAGAGCGCCTCGCCACCCTCGGCGGCGAAAACGGCGTACACAAGTATGACAAACATTGTCTGAGCCTGTCCAAAGAAGAGGTCGAGGCGCGCCTCGCCGCCGGCGAACCGTACGTCATCCGCCAAAACGTCCCCACCGAGGGCGTGAGCGAATATGACGACATGGTGTTCGGACACATCGCCGTCCCCAACGCCGACATGGAGGACAACATCCTCATCAAGTCGGACGGCATGCCGACCTACAACTTCGCCAACGTCGTCGACGACCACCTGATGCACATCAACTACGTCATCCGCGGCATGGAATATCTCTCCTCCACTCCCAAATACAATCTGCTCTACGATTCGTTCGGCTGGGAGAGACCGCACTATATGCACCTGCCGCCCATCATGAAGGACGCGCAGCGCAAGCTGTCCAAGCGCTACGGCGACGCCAACTTCGAGGACTTCCTCGCAAAGGGCTATCTGCCCGAGGCGATTGTCAACTACATCGCGCTGCTCGGCTGG
>CABKMX010000058.1 GCA_902373595.1 uncultured Christensenellaceae bacterium | reverse complement strand
GGCGGGGTGCTTGGTCAAGGTTCACAGGCTCGATCACGCGTTGACGGGAGACAAAAAGGCGCTTCGCGAACAGCTCTTTTCGTACAACGGATTTGTCTCGCCGACGGATGGATTTTTGCGGCTTTGGTCGTCGACGAATGCGGAGGAGGAGTTGGAGCGCGTCGCTCGCGAGATCAAGTCGATGGTCACGCGCGGCGCACGCTACCGAGACTTTGCGGTCGTGTGCTGCGACGCCGAGAGCTATCTTCCGGTGATATCGCGCGTGTTCGCGCGGTGCGGCGTGTCGTGTTTTGCCGACCGCAAGCGCAAGCTGTCCGCGCAGGCGGCGCCGCGGCTCGTGCTGTCGGCGATGAGGGCGGTCGCGAAGGGATTCCGTCGGCGCGAGATTGTCGAGTTTTGCCGCAGCGGCATTTTGGGCTTCGACGGCGGCGAAACGGACATTTTCGAGAACTACATGATTCGTTACGGGATAGACGGCTTTTCACCGTCCAAGCCGTTCGCAATCGGCGCCGACCGCGATCCCGACCTTGCGATTGCCGAATCGGTGCGCGCCAAGGCGGCGGAATATCTCTCGCCGTTCAGGGACGGCAGCGCGGAGGTGCGCGAATTCGCCAAGATGATCGACGAATTCATGAAGGGGTGCGATTTTGACGAAAAAGCGAATACGTATGCGCAAAAATTGCTTGCGCTCGACGATCCTGCCGAGCTTTCGTGCTTCAAGCAGGGCGTGGACAAGTTCAAGGGGCTGATCGATCAAAGCGTGCGCCTCATGGGCGGATGCAGGATGACGCTTTCCGAATACCACAACATCTTGGCAGGCGCCGCCGCCGGCGAGAGCATCTCGATGATTCCGCTTTCGGCGGACAGCGTCTTTGTCGGCGAGTCGCGCGAGAGCAGATACGACAACGTCAAATATATGTATGTCGTCGGCGCTATTGCCGGCAAGCTTCCTCCCGAGCACGGCGAGGGCGGAATATTCGCGACCAAGGAGAGCCGCGAATGGAGCAGAGCCGGGCTCAATGTCGAGCCCGACGCCGCCGCCCAAAACAACGCCGAGCGGCTCAATACGCTGATGTTCATGCTCAAGCCGACCGAGCGGCTGACGATTTCCTATCCCCAATACGCCGGCGACAGCAAGGCGAACGCCCCGTCGGCGCTGATCGGTCAGTTGACCGAGATGTTCGGTATTTCCGTCGAGGCGGCAAAGAGCGCGCCCCCGGCCGACGCGGCGGAGTACGCGTATATGTTTGCGGACGCCGCAGGTGCGCTCAGGGAGCTGCTGCTCTACAGGGCGAGGCTGGAGGCGGGCGCGGCAAAGGACGAGACGGGCGCATACGACGCACTCTATGCGATTGCGTGCGAGCGCGAGGGCAAGGACAAGGTCGACATGATGCTGTCCGCGCGCGAGGTCAAGAGCCGGCTCGACGTCTCAAAGACGGGTTCGGGACCGTGGCGCGGCGGCTATGCCAGCGTGAGCCGATTCGAAAAATACTTTGATTGTCCGTTCAAATACTATATGGATTATGTGCTCGGGGTGCGCAGGCGCGACGAGGCAAAGATGCAGTCGGACGAGACGGGCACCATCATTCACGACGTGCTCGAACGCTATTTCGACGACCCCGACTACGACCCGGGCGAGAGGTCGGAGATTGTCGAAAAGGCGCAAAGGTGCGTGGACGCGGCGCTTGCCGAGGAAGAGCATCGCCGGCTGTCCGAAATTCCCGAGCTGCGCGGCGCGGTCAGGGAGCTGCGAGGCAGATGCGTGTTTTTGATTGTAACGCTCGTCGAGCGCATGCGCAGCAGCCTTTTCGAGCCGTACGCGCTCGAGCGCTCATTCGGCTTTGACGACGCGACGCCGCCGATAGAGATTGATTTGGGCAAAAAGAAGTTGAAGATTCGCGGCGTCATCGACCGCATCGATTATTGCGAAAACGACGTGATAGTGCTCGACTACAAGTCGGCAGGCAGCGTCGGCTTTGCGCTGCCGCAGGTATATTTCGGCGAGAGGATACAGCTTCCGATCTACATTCGCGCGATTGCTAACACCGATCGAGTTTCGCCGGTAGGCATGTTCTATCTGCCGATGAAGAACGTCTACGTCAAGGACGACAACGACGCGACGCGGTTCCGTTATGTGGGTTTTGTCAACACGGACAGGGGAATTCCCGAAAAGATGGACGAAGGCTTTTTGTACGACGACCACGTCGGCGAGCTCTTTCCTTTGACCAAAAAATTGACCGAACCCGACAAGAACGGCGAGATCAAAGTCGTCTACAAGGGGATACCCGGGCAGGGCACCGCGGTCGACACGGCGACCTTCGAAAAGATATGCGACTATGCGTACGATCTTGTGCGCAAGGCGGCGGCGGAGATAGAGAGCGGCTTCATTCTGCCCGTGGGCAGGAAGTGCGGATATTGCGACTACGGGCACATCTGCAACAAGGCGAGGGTCGACGCAGAGCGCACGACGACGAGCGCCAAGGGGATAGAGAAGTACAAATATTTTGCCAAGGGCAAGGAGGGCGGTCAATGAGCGTCAGGGCAAAGGACGACAGGTGGAACGACGAACAGAAGGCGGCGATTGCAAGCGTCGACCGCAACACGATTGTGTCCGCGTCGGCAGGTTCGGGCAAGACGTCGGTGATGATTGAGCGCGTGGTCAGGCTGATTGAAAGAGGGGTGCCGGTCAAGCGGATAGTGATGCTCACCTTCTCGACCGCGGTCGCGGCGGAGCTTCGCGAGCGCATCGCGGCGGAGCTGATGGCGGCATTACGCGAAGAGGGCGCTGACAAGGATATGCTGCGTCGTCAAATCGACGACATCGCGACCGCAGACATAGGGACGGTGCACTCGTTTTGCGGCAATTTGATAAAGGAGTTTTTTGAAAGCGCAGGCGTCGATCCGTCCTATTCCATTTTGACCGACGACGAAAAAGAGTCGCTTTTGTCGCGCGCGATAGGCGACGTCTTTGCCGAGTACGGCAAGCGCGCCGACGGCGAGATTGAGACGCTCAGGCTCTATTTCGGCGGCGAAAAGCAGTTTGCGAGCGCGATTCGCAAGGTGTTGACCTTCGCGTGCGTTCAGCCCGACCGCGACGCGTGGCTCGACCGCGCGAGCAGCGACTACGACGCCGCGGCAAAGGAGATAGAGCGGACAATCGAGCGACTGCGCGCGCGAGCGGAGACGCTGTCGAAGATGGCGGAAGAGGTCGAATTGACGATACGCGCGACGGGCTACGACGCGGCGGATCAAGGGCTGTTTTCGAACATGAAGACGGTCTGCGCGGCGCTGTCGGCTTGCGAGGATTTGGAGGGGGTTTACGCATTGCGCGTGCCCTTTTCGGCAAAGGCGACGCGCGCGTGCAAGAACGCGTCCAAAAGACTTTCCGCAAACGCCGATTACATGTCGATCAGGGACGGCGGAGCGAAGTGTGTGACGGAGTTCAACTCGCTCGTTGACGAAGTGTCGACTTTGACCGAATGCTCGCCCGAAGAGTGGGCGAGGAGGGACGGCAACGCCTGCCGCTATGCGAACAAACTGTGCGAGGCGGTGAGGGCGGTCGCGGCAAAGTACGCCGAATACAAGCGCGAGGACAACAAGTTCGACTTCGACGATCTCGAATATTACGCAATCAAGATTTTGGACGACCCCGAAGCGCGCGAGGAGATCAGGTCGAGATACGATTATGTCTGCATCGACGAGTATCAAGACACCAACTATGTACAGGAGCACATTCTCAACGCTATCGGCAGGGGCGACAACACCTTTATGGTCGGCGACCCCAAGCAGAGCATTTACCGATTTCGTTTGACGGAGATAGGCATTTTCGTCGACAAATTCGACGACTATCTCGCCCATCCCGAAAAGGGCGCGGCGCTGACGCTCAACGGCAACTACCGCAGCGATCCGCGGATATTGGAATTTGTCAACAACATGTTCAGACGGCTGATGACCAAGGACAAAGGCGGGATAGATTATGAGCGCACGTCCATGCTCAAGGCGAACGCCAAGCAGTGCGGCGAGGGCGAGGCGGTCAAGATTTTGCTGTTTCCGCGCGGCAGCACGCGCAAGGGCTTTACGTACGAGCCCGAGGACGGCGTCTACAGCGTCGCCGAGGACTGCGCGGTCAAAAAGACGAGCGAGACGCGAGCCGAGGCGGTCGGCATAGTCGAAGAGATAAAGGCGACAATCGGCAATGTGGACATCCCCGTCAAGACGGTCGGCGACATGATCGCGACGCGCAAGGCGACGTTCGGCGACATCGCGGTACTGTGCGAAAAGCGCACCGAAAGGGTGTACGAGATTGCCGAGACGCTTGCGCGCGCAGGGATTCCGACCGACTGCACTTTGCTTGAAAAGGAGAGCGAGAGCGAGGCGGTCGAACGGCTGCTGGACATGTTCGCCGCAATCGACAATCCGCGCCGCGACTTCAAATTGGTTTCGGCGGTGCTGTCGCCGTTCGGCGGATTTTCGCACGAAGAGGCGGCGGCGGTGCGTTCGGCGTTCCCGAAAGAGAAATTTTGGTATGAGGCGGCATATCGCTATCGTGCCGAAAAGGAGGACGCGCTCGCAGGCAAGCTCAACGGCTTTTTCGCGCGGCTCGAGCATTACAGACTGTTCGTCTGCCAAAACGACGTCGCCGCGCTCGCCGACAAGCTGATTGCCGACTTTGACTACGACAAATACGTCGCCGTCGCCGACGGCGAGGACGAGGCGGCGATGCTGTCCGCGTTTGTCGACTCGCTGAGAGGCAAATCCTATGCGGCGACGCTGCAGGGCGCGCTCGCATATTTTGAGGAGAACTCTCACAAGTCCCCGGCGGTGCAGGGGGCTGCGGACAGCGACTGCGTGCGCTTTTTGACGATACACAAGAGCAAGGGCTTGGAGTTTCCGATTGTGTTTGTCGTCTGCAGCGATTCGGGCTACCGCGGCGACTATTCGGATATCAAGCTCGACCGCGACGGAGGCATAGCGCTGCGTTCGCCCGATCCGGCGAGCCGAATCAAGAGCGAGACTCTGAAATTTTTGGCGTTGTCGCGCAAGGACGAGAGGGAGAATTTGGAGGAGAAATTGCGGTTGCTCTATGTCGCCTATACGCGCGCAAAAGTGCGTTTGGTGATCACGGGTACCAAAAATGCAAATTTTCCGGAGGGCAAGACAAACCGTAAAAGCGCGCTTGCGTGCATAGATGAAGTGTGCTCTCTCGACCCCGAATTTTACAACAGGTACGTCACGATAGGCAAGGCTTCCGAGGGCAATGAAGAGGAGGGCGCCGACGGCGTCGAGAAATTGTTTTCGCCGCCCGATCCCGTTGTCCTCAAAAAGATGAAGGCATATCTGACCGCGCGCTATCCGCACGAAGACAGCGTCGCGGTCGCGCTCAAACACACTGTCACCGAGCTGAACGCCGCAGACGGCGAGCCGTCCAAGGAGATGTTTCCTTCGGCGCCCGAGACGATGTGGTTCGGCGGTGAGACGGCTGCGCGCGGCACCGCCTATCACAAGGCTCTCGAGAGGATAGACTACGAGCTCTGCGACGCGGCGTCGATTGCCGAGGCGCTGGACGCGATGTGCAGCGAGGGGCATCTGACCTACGCCGAGCGCGACGAGATCGATCCCGAGGTGATTTTGAGCTGTCTCTCGAGCGAGCTGATGGGGCTGGCGCGCCGCAGTCCGCACGTGCGCGAAAAGCAATTCATGCTGTGTCTGCCGGCGAACGAGCTCATGGACACGACCGCAGACGACAAGGTCTTGGTGCAGGGTACGATTGACTTGATTGTTTTCGACAAGACGGGCGGACAAACGCTTCTCGTCGACTTCAAGAAGAGCAACAGCTCCGCCGCGGCGCTCAAAGCGCGGTACGCGCGCCAGCTCGAGCTGTACGCCTACGCGATTGAGCACGGCATGGGATTGAAGGTCGACAAAAAGCTGCTCTACGTCCTCGGCAGAGACGAAGTGATCGAGATGTGACGTTCAAATCGGCAAAACGCCATATGCTGTAAGCGGTTTTTGACATACGCGCCCTTGACACGGGGCGCGTTTTCATCACCTTTTGCTATTTTTATCTTGCGTTTTTCCCGGTTTTCCGCCAAATTTATCTTGCGTTTTTCCTGTTTTTCCGCCAAATTTATCTTGCGTTTTTCCCGTTTTTCTGCAAAATTTATCTTGCGTTTTTTTTATTTGCATGCTATAATCGAAGCATGACGGAGGGAATATGATATTCAAAAGGAAGATATATGACAGGCTCAAAGAGTGGAAGGAGACCGCTGCCGGAGAAAAGGCGTTGCTCATTGAGGGAGCGCGACGTATTGGCAAGTCCACGATAGTCGGAGAGTTCGGCAAGCGCGAATACAAGAGCGTATTGACGATAGACTTCAACGACGCGAGCGATGTGGTCAAGGAGGCGTTCGACAGGTATCTCGGCGATCTTGATACTTTTTTCATGATTTTGTCTGCGGAATATAATGTCACATTGTATCCGCACAAGTCGCTTGTGATATTCGATGAGATACAGCGGTTTCCCAAGGCGCGTCAGTCGATAAAAAAACTTGTTGCGGACGGCAGATTCGACTATATCGAAACAGGGTCGTTAATCTCTATTCGCGAAAACGTCAAGAACATCTCGATACCG